>JANLQV010000247.1:0-3306 GCA_031368025.1 Sphingomonadales bacterium
CAAGGCCCGCAAACATGCTGGATTTCATAAAACAAAGTCCCTGTTGAGGGCCGCAGACCATAGCGGCCAGATTGGCCCGGTTTGAACAAGACGCCTTACACGGCCTTGGCAAGTGCGGTGCGACCGCTGTGTCCGCTTTGCGGATCAGGACTCGACTCCACCTTGGTCGATGCAGAGGCTAGGCCGATCATCGACGGGTGACAAGATCGCGTCTGTGGATCAGAATGCTGCCCTGCGAAGTGGAAAAACAGTCATGCCAAGGGGCTGACAGCCCCCCTTGGCCCTGCTAACACTCTTTGGAGAACCTTCCGCACGAGCAGGTCGCGCCGTGCTGGATTTCGGGACATCACAGCCCCGCGCAGCGGCGATCCCCTTTTGGCTCGCCACTGCGCGTGCAACAAGGGGAAGACCTTCATGACCGCCGTTGGACAAGACACGCTTGGCACACGCTCAACCCTCGACGTGGGCGGCAAATCCTTTGCCTATTATTCGCTGGCCAAGGCCGCAGCGAAACTCGGCGATATCTCGCGGCTGCCCTTCTCGATGAAGGTGCTGCTCGAAAACCTGCTGCGCTTCGAAGATGGTGGCTTCACCGTTTCGACCGCCGACGTTCAGGCGCTGATCGACTGGCAGAAGAACCCGACCTCCGACGCCGAGATCCAGTATCGCCCGGCGCGCGTATTGTTGCAGGATTTCACCGGCGTCCCCTGCGTCGTCGATCTCGCAGCAATGCGCGATGCGATTGCCAAGCTTGGCGGCGACACGACGAAGATCAACCCGCTTGTCCCGGTCCATCTCGTCATTGACCATTCGGTCATGGTCGATGAATTCGGCCACCCCAAGGCGTTCGAACAGAATGTCGAGATCGAATATCACCGCAATGGCGAACGCTATGACTTCCTCAAATGGGGATCGAAGAGCCTCGATAATTTCAAGGCCGTGCCCCCCGGCACCGGCATCTGCCATCAGGTCAATCTGGAGAATATAGCACAAGCCGTCTGGACCAGCACCGACAGCACAGGGGCGATGGTCGCCTATCCCGATACCTGTGTCGGCACCGACAGCCACACGACGATGATCAACGGCTTGGGCGTGCTCGGCTGGGGCGTGGGCGGGATTGAGGCTGAGGCGGCGATGCTCGGCCAACCGGTCTCGATGCTGATCCCCGAAGTCGTCGGCTTCAAGCTTACGGGCACATTGAAGGAAGGCATCACCGCGACCGATCTCGTGCTGACCGCCACCCAGATGCTTCGCAAGCACGGCGTGGTTGGGCGTTTCGTGGAATATTTCGGCCCTGGTGTCGACGCGCTGACCCTGGCCGACCGCGCGACGCTCGCTAATATGGCACCTGAATATGGCGCGACCTGCGGCTTTTTCGGGATCGACGAAAAGACCATAGATTATATGCGCCTCACCGGCCGCGAGGAGGATCAGATTGCGCTGACCGAAGCCTATGCCAAGGAACAGGGTTTCTGGCGCTTTGCGGATTCGCCCGATCCCGTCTTCACCTCCACACTCGAACTCGACATGTCGAGCGTCGTCCCGTCGCTCGCCGGGCCAAAGCGCCCGCAGGACAAGGTGGCGCTGACCGAAGTCGATGATGTTTTCAATGGCGAACTTTCATCGGTTTACAAGCATGATGGCTTCAAGCGGGTGCCGGTCGAAGGGTTGAGCCATGACATTGGCGATGGGGATGTCGTGATCGCGGCGATTACAAGCTGCACCAATACCTCCAATCCTGGCGTCCTTGTCGCCGCCGGTCTTGTCGCGAAAAAGGCGAATGAGAAGGGGCTGCGGCCCAAGCCCTGGGTGAAAACCTCGCTCGCCCCCGGATCGCAGGTGGTGACTGATTACCTCATCAAGGCGGGCCTTCAGGAACATCTCGACGCGGTCGGCTTCAACCTGGTCGGCTATGGTTGCACCACCTGTATCGGCAATTCGGGCCCACTGGCCGAACCGATCTCCAAGGCGATCAATGGCAATGACATCGTTGCCGCGTCGGTCCTTTCAGGCAACCGCAATTTCGAGGGCCGCGTCTCTCCGGACGTCCGCGCGAACTTCCTCGCCTCGCCGCCGCTGGTTGTCGCTTATGCGCTCAAGGGCACGGTGATCGAGGATTTCACCACCACCCCCATCGGGCAGGACCAGCAGGGCGAGAATGTCTATCTGAAAGACATCTGGCCGACCAATCTCGAAGTCGCCGAAACCATGGCCGCCAATATCGATCGCGGCATGTTCCGGGCGCGTTATGCCAATGTCTACAAGGGCGATGAGCATTGGCAGGCAATCCAGGTCGAAGGATCGGACACCTATCAGTGGCGTGCTGGCTCCACCTATGTCGCCAATCCGCCCTATTTCGAAGGCATGAGCATGACGCCAGTGCCGGTTCGCGACATCATCGAGGCCAAACCGCTGGCGATCCTCGGCGATTCGATCACGACCGATCACATCAGCCCGGCAGGCGCGATCAAGGCCGACAGCCCGGCGGGCCAATGGCTGATGGAGCATCAGGTCGCGAAATCGGACTTCAACTCCTATGGCGCGCGGCGCGGCCATCACGACGTGATGATGCGCGGCACCTTCGCCAATATCCGCATCAAGAACGAGATGGTTCCCGGCATCGAGGGCGGCATGTCACGCTATGGCGCAGAGGTCATGCCGATCTACGATGCGGCGATGCGCCACAAGGCCGACGGCACGCCGCTGGTGGTCATCGGCGGCAAGGAATACGGCACCGGATCGTCGCGCGACTGGGCAGCGAAGGGCACCAATTTGCTCGGCGTCCGCTCGGTCATCGTCGAGTCGTTCGAGCGCATTCACCGCTCCAACCTCGTCGGCATGGGTGTCCTTCCGTTGCAGTTCCAGAATGGCGACACGCGGCTCACATTGGGCCTGACCGGAGACGATAGCTTCACGATCACTGGCGTCGCCGAACTGAAGCCGCGCCAACAGGTCGACGTCCTCGTCACCCGCAAGGACGGCACCAGCTTCACCTTCACTGCGCTGTGCCGGATCGATACTGCCAATGAGGTGGAGTATTTCATGAACGGCGGGATTTTGCAGTATGTGCTGAGGAAGTTGGCGGCTTAGTGGCCAACTCTAAGGTCAATATCGACCTCCTCCCGCCGGAAGGGCCGGAGCTTGATGCGCTGATCAAGGCGATGGATGCCGAGGCAGACGCCGATCCGCGCGCCTCGATACCAATGAAGGAGGTCTTCGCCGGACTTCGCAACCATCACGCATAGGGATGTTCCCGAGTGAAGCGACAAGGATGAATTCATCGCCGCTTTGTGTCTTCGTGTCTTT
>JANLQV010000248.1:0-3163 GCA_031368025.1 Sphingomonadales bacterium
GAAGCGGACGACGTCGCTGACCTGAGCAAATCCAGTGCGATCAAGAAACTCGCCCGTGACCACAGATACGGCAAGCGGCGCATCCTGAAGCGTTTCCTTCACCTTGCGCGCGGTTACGACGATGTCGTTTGGTGCGGCGGCCGCCTCGGCGTCGGCGTCAGCCTGCTGTGCATAGGCAGGCACCATCGGGATGATCGCTACCGCAACTGAAGAAAGCCATACGCTCTTTATCAACGATTTCATTTCTGTATCCTCTTCCCTGAAACGCCCCTGTCCGCGTCTGAAACGACGGATCGATCGCCTATCGATTCCGTGTTATTATATATTTAGTCATTAAGCAAATATTTTTTGCGCCCTGCGTGAATACTCTAGGACACTGATTTACAACACAACTTTTGATTTCTCGCTCACTTGATTGACGATTAGTCTAATATAACTATGCTCAACGGACAATGAGAAAGGCCTAGAATATGATGCGTGCGAGCGGGCTTGAGGGGAAAACGGCACTGATCACGGGCGCAGCGCGCGGGATTGGTTTGGCCACAGCGGCGCAACTGTCCCGGCAGGGCGCCGATATTGTTGCGCTCGACCTGGCGGGATCGCCCTGGGAGGAGTTGCGAATCGAGGTCGAGCGAAACGGCCGCAAGTTCCTGACATGCGAAGGCGACGTCGCCGATGAAAGGGCGTGGGCAGCGGCCACAACTTCGGTCCGCGAACAGTTCGGCCGAATCGACATCTTGTTCAATAACGCTGGTATTTCCGGCCCCGCCTGCCCGCTGTGGGATTATCCCGAAGCAGAATTCGATCGCGTCATGCGGGTGAACTGCCGCGGCGTATTCCTGGGCATGAAATTCTGCACCGAGTTGATGAAGCACGGCGGCGGCTCGATAATCAACATGTCTTCGGTTTCGGGCCTTGGCGGCGGTCGATCGCTGTTTGCCTACAATGCCAGCAAGCACGCCGTGATTGGCATGACCAAGGTCGGCGCCATCGAATTGGCTGAGTTCGGTATCCGCGTAAATGCCATTTGCCCGGCGATGACGGAAACCGCCATGATGCTTGATCTTGAGATTGGCAAGAATGCGCAAGAAATTGCCGAATTGAGAGGTCGCTTAACATCGATGATCCCGCTGGGGCGCTATGCCGACCCGTCCGAGATAGCATCGGTAGTCGCCTTTCTGGCGAGTGACGCTTCGTCGTTCATCAATGGAGCGGCAATTCCTGTCGATGGCGGGCTGAAGGCGCAATAGCCGAGCGGCGGATGCAAATGCCCCGCGTCTGCGGCCGTCAATCTTTTCCGTATTGCTCGCGCAGGGCAGCCGTGCTGCCTTTGAACAGGCAGATCACGATGTCCTCAATCTTCTTGCGGCCGACCACGCCGCGGCTGATCAATTCTCCTGCCGCACCCGTCATCCCCATCGACACTTCAGTCGCCAGGATGGCAACCTCGCGAGGAACATTGAAGGAATGGGCTATTTCCTTGGCAAGGAACTCGACAACCCGCTGCCGGCTCTCGCGCTCACGCTCCTTAAAGACTGCGGCAACCGATGGTTCCCCCATCAGCCTTTGGATATGCATGCCATTTTTCTCGGCATGCTTGAGATAGGTTCGCGTCGTGAAGCGGATCAACTCGTCAAAGTCAGTTGCTTCACTGACCGCAATGGTCTGCAATTCCCAAAGCCGCCGCTGGTCACGCAGCAGAAGCTCTTGCAACAAATTGGTGACATTCTGAAAATAGGCATAGACCAGCGGCTTGCTGACGCCGGCTTCTCGACCGACCCTCTCCATCGTAACGGCCGAAATGCCCTCAGCGGCGACCAAGGCAGCCGCTTTGTCGAGGATCATGTGTTTGCGAACCGCCGGATCAAGCCGTCGCGTCGTTTTTTTGGCAGTATCAGGCATCAACATAGGCGAATATCGTTCCGACGGAAAATCCAGCTGGCTTTGGTCGCGATACTAGGCTGCGCAACAATTGTCATGTCGTCATGTGATTATGGCCTGACCCGCAAAACCGGTTATCGGCATTGATCTCGACCGTCAGGCAGCGGGATTCATCTGTCAGTGCGACTATTGTTGACTAAAGTTATAATAACTCTAAGACTAGCCGGACCAATGCCAATGCTCGTTGGCCATAGTTGGATTCTGCATGTGAGGTTTGCAGTTATGAGAAAGAGGCGAATTCTCTTGGGACTCACAGCCGTTCTTGTCGCCGGGGTTGGAACAGCCGCTTATGTTGTTACCCCCACGGTGCACGAAGGCCAGACCGGTGAGGCACCTGAGTTGGGCAAGGCCGGGTCGTTTCAAGTGGGGACGGCAGTCGCTCCGTTCACGATGAAGGACCGTGCCCGCATTTCGGGATGGGGTGCCATGACTGGCAAACTGGAAGAGACAGACCGCACGCTGACGGTTCGTTTCTGGTATCCGGCCAATGCCTCGGCCAAGGGGCAATCTGTTCGTTACGACCACGTCATGCAGTTTCCGGGAAAGCCGCCGTTTCCGGTAGCCACTCAGGGGAGCGCCATCGCAGGCGCCGCTCCCGTTAAGGGGCAGAAATTCCCGCTCGTGCTCATGTCACACGGTTATGGCGGCTGGAATACCCAGTTCAGCAATTTGGCCGAACATATCGCGTCACGCGGTTATGTGGTGGCGTCGATCGATCATCAGGACCTGCCAGCCGATGGCGTTGCCTCCTTCCTGCTCTCCTTTGGCAGCGTGCTGGTCGATCGGGCACTGGACCAGCGGCAGATATTGGAGCAAATTCTTGCCGGCGCCCGCAATGGAGCGACTCCGTATCTGGCGCTTGTCGATGTACAGAATGTCGGGCTGATCGGTTATTCCATGGGCGGCTATGGAGCGATTTCGACCGCCGGCGCACCTTATAGTTTCGATCATGATCCTCTGTCCAAGATTCCGGACGCTGCCCGAAAGCAACTCCAGGCCGCCGCAGTGCAGCCGACACCGATCAAGGCGTTGGTCACCTTCTCCCCCTGGGGAGGGCAACCCGACAGCCGGGCCTGGAGCGCCGCTGCCATGTCGCAGATCAAGGTGCCAGTGCTGGTGGTCGTCGGCAATCAGGACGATGTCGTCAATTTCAAAGAGGGTGTGTCCTGGCTATATAACAACATGACCGGGACGGAGCGGTACATGCTCGTCTTTCGCGAAG
>JANLQV010000256.1:0-3148 GCA_031368025.1 Sphingomonadales bacterium
GCCAGCAAGAAAATCGTCCGGTGTGCAGATGAACAGGGCGTCAACTTGAGGAAGCCCGATGCCAGCATCCGCCAGTGCAAGTTTCGACGCCTGCGTTGCCAGTTCCATCGAGCTCCAGCCAGGCATGACACCCAGACCAAAAGTAGCGGCACCAACAATTGCGGTTTTGGCGCGAGGAAATTGGTCAGTCGTCAAAATCTATCCTGTTCCCGGTTGCCGCATTGCTTACCACGCTTTAGCGAAGCCGCATTAGGGAGCAACAGCGATGGTCAAACAAGCGATGCCGAATCCGATGATGATGGTGGGTCGGACCATCGTCGTGACGGGCGCGGCGCAGGGCATTGGCAAGTCAATTGTTGATCTCGCGCTGGCGCTTGGCGCGCGCGTGATTGCTGTGGACCTTAATGTATCGCGCATTACCGCAACCGATCAGTTGCTCCCGCTGGCATGCGATGTCAGTCATGCCGATAGGGTTGACGCAACCATTGCCGCGGCGATTGAACGATTTGGCATCATCGACGGTCTGGTCAATAATGCGGGCATCTCTCGCCCGGCAATGGCTGACAGGATGACTCTCGAAACCTGGCAATCTGTCGTTGACGTCAATCTCACCGGAAGCTTCCTGATGCTGCAGGCGGTTGGACGTCATATGATTGAGCAAGCCAAGGCCGGCACGGCAGGCGAACGGTCTATCGTCAATATCGCTTCGGACGCAGGGCGGCGCGGCACAATCGGCCAGATCAACTATGGGGCGACCAAAGCGGGGGTGTTCGGGCTCACGATGAGCGCTGCACGTGAATGGGCGCGGTTCGGGATCAGGGTCAACGCGGTGAGCTTTGGTGTTGTTGAAACGCCAATGACCGAGACGATCCGGCAGGACAAATTTCGCGACACCTATCTGCAACAAATTCCGCTTGGTCGTTTCGCGCCATCAGACGAGGTCGCACAACCGGTGCTGTTCATGTTGTCCGCGGCAGCATCCTATGTCACCGGCCAGACTTTGTCAGTCAATGGCGGGTTTGTGATCGGCGGCTAAGATTGACCGCAACCGGCGGCCCACATAGGGGTGCGTCATGAGCGAACATTCAGGACCCGAGGCAAGTTGGCGCGCAGCCTTGGCTGAAGGCCGTTTTATGCTGCAAAGAAGCATGAGCGACGGCACATATGTTTTTCCTCCGCGAACGATGGCGCCCGGCACAGGCGCCGATGATCTGGAATGGGTCAATGCCTCGGGAAACGGCTCAGTCTATTCGGTGACAGTGATTAGCCCCAAGCCGCCTCTCGAACCTTATAATGTCGTGCTCGTTGACCTTGATGAAGGCCCACGCGTCATGAGCCGGATTGAGGGCATTGCTGCCTCGGACGTCAAAATCGGGATGCGAGTGCAGGCGCGAATTGGCGAAGAGGCCGGCGCGCCAATTCTACTGTTCGATCCGGCCTAGCGCTTGGACTTAAGCTGGCTTCCCAACAAGGGCGCCAGTGGCCCTTAGTTCAGCGATCTCTTCTGCTGCGAATCCTGCTCCCTTCAAAATATCATCATTGTCCGCTCCCAGCGCGGGCCCGATGCCGCCAATTGCGCCTGGCGTTTCTGAAAAATGTGTTGGAATGCCCGGCATGCGAACCGGGCCAACCTCACTCTCGACGCGGTGCCAGAAACCGGTTTCAACCAGATGCGGATCAACAAGCAGATCGTCGGTTGATAAAATCGGCATTGCCGGAATCTGTGCTTCGCGAAACGCATTCATCCATTCACCGGTTGTCCGGGTCACGATGACAGCGCTCAATTTGCCGAGGACGGTCCGGATATTCTCAGTCCGGCTGGTCATTGAAGCAAACATCGGGTCGCGCGACCATTCGGGATCGCCGATCAGTGCAAAGAAACTCCGCCATTGCTTGTCGTTGTAGATCATCAGGCCGATATGGCCATCGCTAGTCTGGTAGGGCTTCCGATCAGGTGCGGTGACCCGTGGATATTCTGGTGGTCCGGCGGGAGGTTCGGTGATCGAGCCGCAGAGGTGTTCGGCCATGACAAACGCCGCCATGGTTTCAAACATGGGAATTTCGATTTCCTGGCCCAAGCCGGTCCGCTCGCGCGCGAACAGGGCCGCCATTACGGCATAGGCCCCCGTCAGGCCTGCAACCTTGTCCGCCACAGCACTTGCGACATAGCCCGGATCGCCTCCGGTCAGTCGCCCTTGCAATGACGCTAGCCCGGACGCGGCCTGAACAATGTCATCATAGGCCGGATAGTCAGAGTAAGGGCCGCCACGTCCAAAACCATACATATTGGCATAGATGATCTTGTCGTTTGCGGATTTGAGCGCCGCATAATCGAGCCCAAGGCGGCCAATTGCGGCCGCGCGCATTGAGTGAATGAAGACGTCTGAATCCCTGGCGAGCCTGATGACCACATCACGGGCTGAAGGAAGTTTCAAATCCAGGGCCAAGCTGCGCTTTCCGCGATTGATATTGAGGAACATGCCCCCGCGGCCCTTGTCGATGACGGGCGGCAATGCGCGCGTCGTATCGCCGTCCGGGCTTTCAATCTTGATGACATCTGCGCCGAGATCCGCAAAAATCTGGGTCGCGTATGGCCCCATCAGCACGCTCGTCAAATCAAGTATCGTTACGCCCGCCAGAGGCCCCTTGCGCTGACCACCCATGCCAATCAGGCTTTTGCCGGCAGCGGTTTCAGCGCCTCGATCTGACGCTCAAGATCGTTCAGGATCGGCTCGACCATCCTTTCGTCCAGACCGTGCGTCAACCGATTGATTGCCATGCCTTCCAGCACGTTCTGCGACAGCGCAAGCGCAAGATCAAATCGGGCCCGGTCGTCCTGCCATTCGGGAAAAAGTTCAATCGCTTGCAGGTACCAGCGAACACGAAACTCTTCTTGCGCCGGCACCAGGATGTGCGCCAGATCCTTGTCTGTCCGCGATGCCAGGGCCAGTTCATGAAACGCCGTAAATGTTTGACCAGATATCTGCTTCCAATAGGCCCTCACCAGAGTGTGAACTTCATGAATCGTGGACCCAGCGCTTTGGCGAAATGCCCGCAAGCGCTTTTCATGAAGTTCGGCAATAGCCGCTTGCATGAGCGCGCTGCCATTTTCGAAATGGTGGAGCATTGCGCCGCGTGACATCCCGGC
>JANLQV010000352.1:0-10005 GCA_031368025.1 Sphingomonadales bacterium
TCGCGCAGTCACTGCGGGCGCTGCGACGCTGAAGGACGCGATGAACGAGGCGCTGCGAGATTGGGTCGCCAATGTCCACGACACCTTCTACATCATCGGGACGGCGGCGGGCCCGCATCCCTACCCCGAACTTGTCCGCGATTTCCAATCGGTGATCGGCAAGGAAGCACGCGAACAGATATTGAAACGCGAAGGCCGCCTGCCCGACCTGCTGGTCGCGGCGATTGGTGGCGGATCTAATGCGATCGGGCTGTTCCACCCATTTCTCGACGATGCCGAAGTCCAGATGCTCGGTATCGAAGCAGCGGGGCACGGGCTCGACAAGGAGCATGCTGCCAGTCTTGCCGGCGGATCACCGGGGATTCTCCACGGGAACAAGACCTTCCTGTTGCAGGACGAAGACGGCCAGATCACCGAGGCGCACAGCATTTCGGCAGGACTCGACTATCCCGGGATTGGCCCGGAGCATAGCTGGCTCAAGGAGATCGGTCGGGTTCGTTACGAAAGCGCGACGGATGTCGAGGCGCTTGAGGCCTTCAAGCTGCTGTGCAAGCGCGAAGGGATTATCCCGGCGCTTGAGCCTGCCCATGCGATTGCAGCCGTCATGCGCGTCGCGCCGACAATGGCCA
Source organism: Sphingomonadales bacterium (assembly GCA_031368025.1). Classification (GTDB taxonomy): domain Bacteria; phylum Pseudomonadota; class Alphaproteobacteria; order Sphingomonadales; family Sphingomonadaceae; genus Aquisediminimonas. The sequence goes on from JANLQV010000352.1 coordinate 630, forward strand.
AGGACAACATCATCATCGTAAACCTGTGCGGGCGCGGGGATAAGGACATCTTCACCGTGGCGGATGCGCTTGGGGTGACGATATGAGCCGCCTGTCTGCTGCCTTTGCCGAAGGTCGTCCTGCGCTCGTCACCTTCGTGACCGGCGGCGATCCGACACCAGCCGATACCGCCGCGATCCTCGATGCGCTGGTCGAAGGCGGCGGCGATGTGGTCGAGCTAGGCATGCCGTTCACCGATCCGATGGCCGATGGCCCGGCGATCCAGCTGGGCAATCTGCGTTCGCTTGGAGCAGGGACGACGACGGCAGACTTGTTTGGCATCGCAAGCGCCTTCCGCGCCCGGCATCCGCATGTTCCCATGATCCTGATGGGCTATGCCAACCCAATGGTGCGGCGCGGCGGTGATTGGTTCGCAGCCGCCTGCAAGAAGGCCGGTGTGGATGGGGTGATCTGCGTCGATCTGCCGCCGGAGGAAGACCCAGAACTCGGCCCGGCGCTTCGGGCCGCAGGCGTTGATTTCATCCGCCTCGCCACCCCGACCACGGATGCAGCGCGGCTCCCAACCGTCCTCGACGGCGCTTCGGGATTTCTCTACTATGTCTCCGTCGCCGGGATCACCGGGCTCCAGCAAGCGGCAACCGAAAGCATCGCGGCTGCGGTCGCCAAACTCAAAGCTGCAACAACCCTGCCCGTCGTGGTTGGCTTTGGCATCCGCACCCCCGAACAGGCAGCGGCTGTTGGAGCGGTGGCGGACGGTGTCGTCGTTGGCTCGGCGATTGTCGAACTTGTCGGCAAGCACGGCGCAAATGCGCCCGGCCCGGTTCGGGACTATATTGCCAGCCTGCGCCGCGCTATGGATGGCCGCCCCAAGGAGGAAGCGGCATGAACTGGCTGACCCGCGTCCGCAACGCGATCCCTTTCATCGCCAAGCGCGACACGCCTGACAATCTGTGGATCAAATGCACGGGCTGCGCGCAGATGATCTTCGCCAAGGAATATGAGGATAACCTGTCGGTCTGCCCGGTCTGCAACCATCATGGCCGGATCGGCCCGACCGCGCGGTTCCACCAGCTTTTCGATGAGGATAGCTGGATCGTCCTCGCCAATCCGCGGACGGTCGAGGATCCGCTCAAGTTCCGCGATTCAAAGAAATATACCGACCGGCTCAAATCTGCGCGCACTGAAACCGGCGAATCCGATGCGCTGGTCAATGCGCAAGGCAGGATCGAAGGCCAACCCGTCGTGATCGGCGTGCAGGATTTCGCCTTTATGGGCGGGTCAATGGGCGTTGCCGTGGGCGAAGCGTTCATCTCGGGCATTCGCACCGCGATTGCCGCGCATTGCCCCTATGTGATCTTCACCGCCTCGGGCGGGGCGCGGATGCAGGAAGGCATCCTCTCGCTGATGCAGATGCCCAAAATGACCGTGGGTGTTCAGGAGCTGCGTGACGCCGGGCTCCCCTATATCGTCGTGCTCACCGATCCGACCTCAGGGGGAGTGATGGCAAGCTATGCGATGCTGGGCGACGTTCATATTGCTGAACCCCGCGCGACTCTGGCCTTTACCGGACGGCGGGTGATCGAGAATACGATCCGCGAAAAACTGCCCGACGATTTCCAGACTTCGCAATATCTGCTCGATCACGGGATGCTCGACATGGTGGTTTCGCGTAAGGAATTGCGCGAAACCCTCGGGCAACTGGTCGGCTATCTTGCGCCGCTCGGAGTGGCGGCCTGATCCACCGTGGCTGACCACGCACAAAGCGACGATCCCGCCGTTCAGGCGCAGCTCGACCGGTTGACAATGCTCTCGCCCGGCCGCGACGTTCTGGGGCTTGAGCGGATTTCCGAACTGATGGAGCGGCTTGGCAATCCGCACCGCCATCTTCCGCCGGTTTTCCATGTCGCGGGAACCAATGGCAAGGGCTCAACCTGCGCGTTTTTGCGCGCCAGCCTCGAAGCGGCGGGGAAATCGGTTCATGTCTATACCAGCCCGCATCTTGTGCGCTTCAATGAACGCATCCGCGTCGCGGGGAGCCTGATCGACGATGCGGTTCTTGCGCCTTTGCTCTCCGAAGTGCTCGACTGCTCGGCCGATATTGCCCCCAGTTTTTTCGAAGCGACAACGGCGGCGGCCTTCCTCGCGTTCGCACGGACACCCGCTGATGCGGCCATCATCGAAGTCGGCTTGGGCGGACGGCTAGATGCGACCAATGTCATCGAAAAGCCAGTCGTCTGCGGCATCGCGCAGCTTGGTATCGATCATGAGTCCTTCCTTGGTGACGATGCCGTAACGATTGCAGGCGAAAAGGCCGGGATTGCCAAAGCTGGTGTGCCGCTTGTCAGCATGGCCTATCCCAAGCCTCAGGCACAACGGATTGCCAATATCGCCGAAGCGGCAGGCGCTCCGTGGCATCCCAAAGGTAGCGACTGGGATGCCGCGACGTATCGCGGCCAGCTTCACTATCGCGATGAAGCCGGAAAGCTTTCCGTCCCCCTGCCCCGGCTCCCCGGCAGCCATCAGGCGATGAACGCCGCGCTCGCCATCGCCATGCTGCGCCACCAATCGGCAATCACGGTTCCCGATGCCGCAATCCGGGCAGCAATGGGATGGGCCGACTGGCCGGGCCGACTGCAACGATTGAGCGATGGCCCGCTGACGGCGCTGGTGCCGGGGGTTCCGGTCTGGATCGACGGTTGCCACAATCCGGCGGCCGCTGAAGTGGTCGCGGGCCAGCTCGGCGAGCTGATCGGAGGCACCGCCTCGCTCCACATCATCACAGGCGTGCTGGCCAACAAGGATGCCGAGGGGATATTGGCGCCTTTCCTCGCGCGCACAGCATCGATCCGGACGGTTCCCATCCCCGGCCACCCCCATCATCCACCGGCAGAATTGGCGACCTGGTTGCGAACGAAGGGCGTGTGCGCCGAACAGGCGGCCGACATCGGTTCAGCGTTAAAATCGCTGGCCAAGGATGATCAGAAACCGGGTGCAATCCTGATCCTCGGATCGCTCTATCTGGCCGGGGATGTCCTGCGCCGCAATGGCGAACGGATTGAATAGGAAGGCGGTTCAATTGGCATTTCTGCTTGCGACCCCAAAGTGGCCATCGGGGGCAGTCATTTGATTCTAATTTCTAAGGCAATGGGGTGGTGTTATCGTTGTTTTTCGCGAGGCTCTTCAAATGCCTAAGCGCCTGCTGCTGGTCGTCGATGCGAGTAGTGTAGAGCCAAATCAAGCGATCCCCGTGTTCCTTGAGTCTATACGACGCCCACACTTGCCCCGTAGCGGTATCAAGTAGGTAATCGCCTTCCTGCTCCCGCGATTGCACTAGGATAAATCTACCGACTTTGGGCTCATTCGTTTGCGGCGCGGGCTTCTGACACCCAGCGAGCAGGAGGCCGCCAAGGAACACCGTCATACCCATTGTCGAGCCGCGGACGGGTGCCCGCATCTCTTTGTAGCCTTCCCTACGCATACGCGCCTTTTGCTCGTTCTAACTGTATCGCAGCCTTGGCTTCGGCAGCGGCCCTATCAAGCTTTGCCCTGATACGATTCACAGCCTCATCGATTTCCCTGTCGGTCGTCAGGTCGGCAGTCACCCCGGTGCAATGCATTGTTGCTCCTAGCTTACACGCCTTCACATGGAATTCGAGAGTCATAACCCGTCCTTGCCTTGTGCTAACAGGATTTAGCCCTGTTGCCCCTAGGTGGCACAAGTGATGTCCGCTTACCACCCACTTCCTGTCACTCCCTCCGCCGTCATTCCTTGACTGTTGCCGCCCTCGCCGTTCGCGCCCACTCAAGCAAAACAAATACAACCGCCACGCCGCCTACTGCTGCCGTATAATGAAACACGACGGCATAGCCGAGCCGATCAAACGCTTCTCCAGCGATCCCGCGCCCGAGTGAGCCGATCAGGAAGGTGAGCGACGAAAGCAGTGCATATTGCACCGCTGTATATTGCTTGCTGACGATGCCTGACAAATACGCGACAAAAGCTGCTCCCGCTATGCCCGCCGCGATGTTCTCGCCCGAAATTGCGAGCATCAAGCGAACCATTCGCTCATCCGCGCCCAGCGATCCGGCCAGCGCAGTCAATCCCGTCGCGCCGGCAAACATATCGATGTTGGCGCCACCCGCCGCCAGATCTGCGTAGAGTAAATTGCCGAATATTGGCAGCGCTGCACCAATCAACAGCGTTGGCATCCGGCCAAGACGGACGAAAAGATATCCGCCGAAACTGATCCCGACAATTGTCATGATCACCCCGAAAACCTTTGATGCAAACGCCACCTCATCCTTGGAATAATGCAAGAAATCGAGGTAAAATGGGAACGCAAACGAACCCCAGAGATTATCGCACAGCCGGTAGGTGAGGATTAGCGAGAAGACGAGGATCACCCCCCAGCCGAGCCGCCCGGCCAGTTCTGCCATCGGCGCGACAAGCGCAACATAGAGATGGTTCATCGCCGTCTGCGCGCCCGATTGGGTTGGGTCGGCCTCGGTCAGGACATGCCTTGAATGGCTCTTGAGCCAGTTCATCGTCGCTGCCACCCCAAGCGGAACCAGCACCGTCGCGATAACAATCCACGGCCCTCGATGCGCAATGAAGTCGGACGCTGATGGCCGCACCGCGCCGGGTGGCAGCGTGGCAAGCATAGACGTCATGAAGCGACCGATCGAAGTGACGGCCCAGAACCAGCTGATCCCGACAATCGCCAGCGCAATGCCCCGCGTCCTCGGATCGATCTCACCGGGTCGTGCAAGCGTCTCGTTCATTGTCTCGGACGATGGCCGTGCGGTATCGGGCGCAGTGAACGCAATGACCGCGGTGACGACGATCAGTCCGGCCATCAACAGATAGACCAAAGGCCAAGAAATCCGCGCCGCCAGCACGAGCGCCAGCGCCCCGCCAACAAGGCTCGCGATCCGGTAACCAAGCTGGTAGATGGTCGAAAGCAGATCGATGGGTGCGGCTTCATCGGCCACATCGATCCGCCATGCATCGATCGCCACATCCTGCGTCGCGGAAGCCAGCGCCGCGATCACAGCAAAGATCGCGAACCAGCCAATATTGGACACCGGATCGGTGAGCGCGAGCATGGCAAAGGCAGCGATCATCAACCCCTGGCAAAGAATGATCCAGCTTTTGCGCCGCCCCAGCTTGCCCAGAATTGGTAACTGGTATCGATCGACCAGCGGCGACCACAGAAATTTGAACGAATAGGACAGTCCGATCCACGACAGGACCCCAATCGTCGCCAGGTTGATCTTGACCTCACCCAGCCACGCATTGAGCGTGCCGATCAGGAGCGCATAGGGCAACCCGGAGGAAAAGCCGAACATCAGCATGATGCCGGTTTTCCGATTCTTGAACGCACTGAGCAGCAGCCGCCAGCCTTTCCTGGGTTCGGACGCTACGGTCTGGCCAGTCTCACTCACGGCTCTTGCTCCCCGGTCAATTTCGCGCGAACCTAACGACAAAATCGGGTAAGGATAGCCCTTGTATGAACATGCTTGCACCCACCAAAGGCCAGATGGCCCTCGCCAAGCAGATCGCCGATGGCGCTCAGCGCCCGTCGCGCGGCATCACTCATGTGCTGGCAAGCCGCTATACCGATCCTGTATGGTTTGCGCAGGAAAAGGCGGTGCTGTTCGATGCGCTTCCGCAAGTGATCGCGCCGTCGGCACTGCTGCCCGCGCCCAATATGGCAGTCCCGCATGATGGATTTGGCCGCCCGCTCCTGATTACGCGCGACAAGACGGGCGAAGCGCATGTGTTCCTGAACGTCTGTCGCCATCGTGGCACGCGCCTCGTCGAAGGCAGCGAAGCCGTATGCGCCAGCCGCCTCGTCTGTCCCTATCACGCCTGGACGTATCAGATGGACGGGAAACTGATCGCGATGCCGCGTCCTGAAACCTTCCCCGATCTCGATAAGGGCGAATATGGGCTGAGGCGGCTGCCGACACGCGAGGCTGGCGGATTGATCTGGTTTGCACCGGGCGAGAATGCGGATTTCACCGAAGCCGAGACGCTCGGCCATGATTTCGATGCGTTCGGGATGAGCGGCCTGCATCTCTTTGCGCGCCGGACGCATGAGGTGAAATCCAACTGGAAGCTGATCATGGATGCGTTCCTCGAAAGCTACCACGTCACCCGCCTTCACGCGAACACGATCGGGCCGTTCTTCAAGGACGGAATTACGGCTGCAGACATGATCGGCGGGCATCAACGTTCGGCGGTAGGCCGTGCGGCTGAACTTGCCGAACTCGATATGGGCAATTGGCCAGCGTTGCGTTCAGCCGTCACCTTCGCCTATTCGCTTTTTCCTGCGGCCGAACTCATCGTCAGCCCCGATTATGTGAACCTGATGGTGATGATGCCGCAATCGGTTGATCACACTTTGGTTGAGGATTTCATGCTGATCCCCGAAGAGCCCAAAACCGAAAAGTCTCGCGATCACTGGCAGCGAAGCTGGGACTTGCTCGACGGCGGCGTCTTCGGATCCGAAGATTTCCGCGCGGCTGCGCTCGGTCAGGAAGGATTGGCGTCAGGCGCCATTTACGAACTGACTTTGGGCACACTGGAAGGCGGCATTCGCCAATTTCACGATGCGATAGAGGCGCGGCTCGGCTAAATATACCGGGCGGCGACGATCCTTCCGGCGGCGCCTTCACGCAGAATGATGGCATAACGATCAGCCCCTGCCTGTTTCATGATACGGCCTGGAACGGTTATCGTTGCAGTGCCACCTTGCCAGCGGCCAACCTCGGTCTCGGCGAGAACGACATTGGTGTATCGCACGACGCGGCCGCCATTTTCGCCGGAGCCAATCCGCACCACGGCTTCGCTTTTCAAAGCGAGCACCTGCACGGAAGTGTTGGCCTTGATATCCTGATCGATCATGATCGAACGCCCGCCGTCTGTGGTGGCGCGGGCCGTAATCACGGGTCCGGGTTTTTGTTTTTCCGCCGCGATCAAGCGCCGCAGCTTGCCTTCGCTCGAACCCACAGCGGCAGTGCTTCCCTGAACCATAGCCTGAGGTGTATAAACACCAGACCCTTCACCACCGCGGCCAGCATAGCTACGTTGCAAAATTGTGTTGGCTTCACGCCCCAAAGTATCCTTCCAGCCCAGCTCATCCCAATAGGTCACGGGACGGGTGAGCACGACAATATTGGGTTCTTTGGACAGTTTTTCGATCAGCGCGTCGGCAGGCGGGCAAGACGAACACCCCTGGCTGGTGAACAGTTCAACCGCGACCGGAGTCATCTTCACCGCTGGAGTGGGCGGTGCCGCCTGAGCGGAAAGAATGAGCAGGACGGGAACAAGGGCGATGAGACGCATGGCAAATCCTCTGAAACGTGTCTAACGGCTTTCGCATGAAACGTCATCCCGGTTACACCGCCGCGCCCAAAACTGTCGCCAAGAGCGATCCCCGCGAAGAACAGCGCATCGCCAAGCTGCTCGCACGCGCCGGGATTGCCTCACGTCGCGAGATCGAACGCATGATTGCCGAAGGTCGGATCGCGATTGACGGGGTCACGATCGAAACCCCCGCCACATTGCTCAAATCGCTAACCGGCGTGACGGTAGACGGCGTTGCCGTCAAACCACCGACCGCCGCCCGGCTTTTCCGGTATCACAAGCCAACGGGACTGTTGACCGCCGAGCGCGATCCAAAGGGTCGACCGACCATTTATGACCGGTTCCCCAAAGGCTTGCCGCGCCTCATGCCGGTCGGGCGCCTCGATCTGAACACCGAAGGGCTCCTCCTCCTGACCAACGATGGGGAGTTTAAGCGGCAACTGGAATTGCCTGCGACCGGCGTCACGCGATCCTATCGTGCCCGCGCCTATGGCAATGTCAGCCAGTCCCAGCTTGAAGCGCTGATGATGGGCATCGAGATTGAAGGCGTGCGTTACGGCAGCATCAATGCCAATCTCGAACGCCGGACAGGGGCGAACGTATGGATCGAGTTGAGCCTTGCCGAGGGCAAGAACCGCGAGGTCCGACGAGTTCTCGAACATCTGGGGCTCAAAGTCTCCAGACTTATCCGAACAAGTTATGGCCCCTTCATCCTCGGCGATTTGCCTGCGGGCAGTGTCGACGAAATAAAGCAGCACGAACTGGTGGCGTTCCGAAAATCGCTATGAGGATCATCGCGGGCCAATGGCGCGGGCGGCTGCTCATCGCGCCCAAGGGCGATACCACCCGCCCGACCGCCGATCGCACGCGCGAGGCATTGTTTTCGATGCTGACCAGCCGCCTGGGGAGTTTCGAAGATTTGCGGGTCGCTGATTTTTTCGCCGGCTCCGGCGCGCTCGGCCTCGAAGCCCTGTCCCGCGGGGCGGCATCGTGCACCTTTGTGGAGCAGGACAAGCCCGCCCTTGATGCGCTCCGGGCCAATGTTGCGGCCCTGAAGGCGCAAGCTGACATCCGCGCCCAATCGGTGATGGCACTGGCACCGACCCGTGAGCCGTTTGACCTCATCCTGATCGACCCGCCCTATGGTTCGGGTGCAGGGCAGGTTGCCCTCGATCGCTGCCGTCGCCTAGGTTGGGTTGCGGACAGCGCAATCATCAGCATTGAGACGGCGCGTAACGAGACCATTGCACTGGCCGGCTTTACTGTCGATGCAGACCGCATTCACGGCAAGGCCAAAATCACGCTGCTTCGCCCAATCGCTCAATAATCCAGCCCGAACGTAATGGCAGGGCCTGATCCGGGGCTGGCATTGCCCGACACACGCTGGCGCCATTCTCCTCCCAACCGCATGCCAGCGCTCCCGACGCGGAACCGTATGGCAGCGCTTGGACCGATATCAACGCGCGATACGCCGGGTTGGATCGCACCCCATATCCCAGCGCCAAGCTGTAATTTCAGCGACTGCGCCGATGCCACCTCACGTTCAAGCCGCAACGACCCGTCAGCGAAGCCATCGTGCTTTCGAAAACCGACGATGCCTGCCTGAGCGTAGCCGTTCAAATTGAATCCCGCCGCAACTGGGGATTCATTTATGCCAGTCGCAATCAGCGCGGCAAAGGCGTTCCGCCCGCCGCGATCAAGCCCGACACGGCGCTCAGCGATCAACTCCACAGGTATCCGCCCTGCTCGGCGGATCGCCAGGCCCACCCCCGCTTCCTTTCCGTTCGAAACTTTCAGCGGTGTCGATGCGCGCAGGTTGAGCGACAACGTCACATTTGGAATCGGCTGCAAGAGCCGCCTCTGCGCCCGAAAGCCGAACTGACTGCCGCCCAACTGACTGGTTGGCGACAGGCTCACGGTCCCAGAGTCCGGGCGGTATATGGCATAGGCAGCCAGAGACCAATTGTCGGTCGAGGTCGGCACTGAAACCGGGGCCGGTTTAAC
>JANLQV010000392.1:0-2940 GCA_031368025.1 Sphingomonadales bacterium
GGCGGCCGATGCTCTCGGGATCGGTCAGATCGAGCGGCGCAATCGTGGCCGTTCCGCCAGCCGAATGGATGCGCTCCTCGACCTCTTCCAGCCCGGTTGACGTGCGCGCGGTCAGGATGACATGTGCGCCTGCGCGGCCGATTGCCTCAGCCGTCGCAGCCCCGATGCCGCGCGAGGCACCGGTGACAAGCGCCACTTGTCCGTCAAGCAAACCCGGCACTAGACCACCCGTTCGGCGAGCAGGCTCAGCTGGTTTTCTGGCGCGATCTCGTCCTGATCGGTCAGGCGGGTCGGATAATCGCCGGTGAAGCACGCATCGCAATATTGCGGACGGATGTCGGCGCGGTGATCTTCACCCAATGCCTTGTAGAGCCCGTCGATCGAAACGAACGCCAGGCTGTCAGCGTGGATAAAGGTTCGCATCTCTTCCACATTATGTCGTGCCGCGAGCAGCTTGGAGCGTTCGGGTGTGTCAACGCCATAAAAGCAGCTATGTCGCGTTGGCGGACTTGCGATCCGCAGATGCACTTCGGTCGCACCCGCATCGCGCATCATCTGGACGATCTTGAGGCTTGTGGTGCCGCGCACGATGCTGTCGTCAATCAGGACGACACTCTTGCCCTCAATCAGCGCACGATTGGCGTTGTGCTTCAGCTTGACACCAAGATGCCGCACCTGATCGCCCGGCTGGATAAACGTCCGCCCCACATAGTGCGACCGGATAATGCCGAGTTCGAACGGGATGCCAGACTGCTGGGCGTAGCCAATGGCCGCCGGCGTGCCGCTATCCGGCACCGGGATCACCATATCCACGCGCGCCGGGCTTTCGATCGCAAGCTGCGCGCCGATGGCCTTGCGCACCGAATAGACGCTTGAGCCATCGACGATCGAATCGGGTCGGGAGAAATAGACATGCTCGAAAATGCAGGGCCTCGGGCTGACCGCCGCAAACGGCTTGATCGAGCGCAGCTCGCCGTTGCTGATGATGATGACCTCGCCCGGTTCGACCTCGCGTTCATAAGTTGCCCCGACCACATCGAGCGCCACCGTTTCCGAGGCAAAGATAAAGGTTTCACCAAGTTTGCCCATCACGAGTGGACGGATACCGAGCGGATCGCGGCACACGATCATGCCCTCCGGCGTCAGGCAGATCAGCGAATAGGCGCCTTCCACCTGTTTGAGCGCATCGATGAACTTGTCGAGCAAAGTGCGGTAAGTGCTGGTTGCAACCAGATGGATGATCACTTCGGTGTCGCTCGTCGACTGGAATATCGAACCCCGGCGAACCAGATCGCGCTTTACCGTCATCGCGTTCGAGATATTGCCATTGTGCGAAACCGCGAAGCCCCCGGAGGCGAGATCGGCATAGAGCGGCTGGACATTGCGGAGCGATGTCTCCCCCGTTGTCGCATAACGGACATGGCCGCAGGCGACACTTCCGGGCAGGCCATTGATGATTTCGTCACGATCGAAATTGCCCGCGACATGGCCCATCGCGCGGTGCGAATGAAAATCTGTGCCATCCCAACTGGTGACGCCAGCGGCTTCCTGGCCGCGATGCTGGAGGGCGTGGAGGCCAAGGGCGACGACGGCGGAGGCCGTGTCGGCACCCCACACCCCGAAAATCCCGCACTCTTCGCGTAACTTGTCGTCATCGAACGGATGCGTGGTGATCATGGGGAATCGTCCGATGGTTGCGCCGTGCCGCGCATATAGGGAGTTGTCTTCAATTTGTAATGCCTCATCGTCGGAAAAGTCCGTCGCTGCTTGCCCTCCAACGTCATCGCCTTAAAAGGCAGGTATGACCAACGCCCGCGAAACCGGCCTTGCCCTTGATCCACGTTATGATGCTGACGGCCTGATTACAGCCGTTTGCACGCATGCCGAGACGGGCGAGGTTCTGATGATCGCCCATATGAATTCAGACGCGCTGAACGCCACATTGGTGGGTGGCAAGGCAACGTTCTGGTCTCGCTCACGCCGGGCGCTGTGGACCAAGGGCGAAACATCTGGCCATTTTCTTGTGGTGAAGGAAACCCGCGTTGATTGCGATCAGGATGCGGTCTGGCTCAAATGCCTTCCGGCGGGGCCTGCCTGCCATACCGGCGAAGCGAGTTGTTTTTATCGCCGGGTCGAACACGGTGCACTGGTTCGGGATTGATCGCGGTGCCGGGCAATGCCCACAGCCTAATGCGGGATGCCATTAATATGAGCCACTTCCGTCACCCTGAACGTGTTTCAGGGTCCATGCCTCGTTCAGTTCGATGGCCGGCAGTAAGGCATGGATGCTGAAACAAGTTCAGCATGACGGTGGTGAAAATACCTGGCACGCTGCTCTAATGCGTCGTGGACAAGACCGCATAGTGGCGGGTGGCCCAGATAACCGCGGCGCAGCCGACCAGGGCAAGATAGGGAAGCATGCCGGCCTTTCGGGCAACGCCCTTCGCCCTTGACGCATATTCTGCTTCATCATTGCTGTTGGGAAATTTTCCGCCGTCCTGAACATAGTGTCGGAACAGAAACACCGGCAGGATCAAGGCCGCCGCGATCAATCCGTTTCGTAGCGTGCCGGGGCCCCACACGTCCGCACCGGCGCCCATGAAAATCATGTTGATAAACCCAAAGAATGCGGCGAGCGCCAGAAGCCAGGTCGGACAGCGGAACGGCCGCTCCCAATTCCCACGATCGATCCGGTGGATCCATCCCGCCTGCAGGTTCAGGAAGTTGAAGATGAAATAGCAGACATTGGAAATCATCAGCACCGCGAAATAATCGGACGCGAGCAGGAGCAACAGGTTGAAGCCGAGATCCGTCCACATTGCGGAAGTCGGTGCGCCGTGCTGGTTGACGCGGGAGAGGTAGCGCGGAAGCCAGCCGTCCACCGACGCTTGATAAAGTGTGCGCGATGAACCCATCATCGAGGTCATCACGATCAGCAAC
>JANLQV010000394.1:0-7718 GCA_031368025.1 Sphingomonadales bacterium
CCGCCGGGCCAATACTCGCTGAGGTTCACCCCAACTTGCTCTGATCCGTGGGATGCTGGCAACGCAGTCGTTGTTGCGGGCGAATCGACTTTGAAAAAAACTGCTGATCCGGGCGGATGCATTGTGGTGGGCTTGCTTAAGGTCGAAAATGATCACGGCTAGAGAGAATATGCGTGTTGACCGTTCATAGGACTGGGACGTGGGGAGGGATTAAAGCGACATGGCTCAAGGCACCCACGATTTCACCGCCGATCCGCGCAACGATGCGATCCTGATCAACGTCAACGGTGTGCTCACGCCGCGCGCTGAGGCGATGGTTTCGGTGTTCGACAGCGGTTTCATGCTTGGCGACGGCGTGTGGGAAGGGTTGCGAGTCCACAAGGGGCGGATCGCGTTTCTTGATCAGCATCTCGACCGGCTTTGGGAAGGCGCGAAGGCGATCTTCATGGATGTCGGCGTTTCGCGTGAGGCGCTTGAGGCGCGGCTCTATGAGACGATCGACGCCAATGCGATGGAGGCCTGCCACATCCGGCTGATGGTCACGCGTGGCATTCGCTCGACGCCCTATCAGGATCCGCGCGTCGTGATTTCGCCCGCGACGATCGTTATCATCGCCGAGTATAAGGATCCGCTTCCGGTGACGGTCGAGAAGGGGCTGTCGTTGTTCACCGTCCATGTCCGGCGCGGCTTTCCCGATGTGCAGGATCCCAAGCTCAATTCGCATTCGAAGCTCAACTGCATCACTGCCTGCATTCAGGCGACGCAGGCAGGGGCTGACGAGGCATTGATGCTCGATCCGCACGGCTTCGTTGCGACCTGCAATTCGACGCATTTCTTTATCGTCCGCAAGGGCGAGGTGTGGACCTCGACCGGCGATTATTGCCTTGGTGGGATCACGAGGGGGAACGTCATCGCGCTGTGTCGGGAGAATGGAATTCCGGTGTTCGAGCGCAACTTCTCGTTGACCGATGTCTATGGCGCGGACGAGGCATTCGTGACGGGCACCTTCGCGGGCGTCGTGCCAGCCCACACGATCGACGGACGGGTTCTGACCGAGGGACGCGGGCCAATGGTAGCGCGTCTTCAGGGCCTCTATCGCGCTCTGATCGAACGCGATGTTGCGGGGCGCAGCCGTCCGTGACGATCCGGATTGCGATGTGGTCGGGCCCGCGCAACCTTTCGACGGCGATGATGCGCAGTTTCGGCTCCCGCGCTGATACGGTTGTCAGCGATGAGCCATTCTACGGAGCCTATCTGAAGGACAGCGGCGCGGACCAGCCGATGCGCGAAGAGGTCATCGCGTCGATGGATTGCAACTGGGCGTCGATTGCGCGCACCCTGTCAGGGCCTGCATCGGCGCCGATCTGGTATCAGAAACATATGGCCCACCATATGGTCGGCCCTGTTGCTTATGATGATCTCCCCGAATTCCGCCACGCCTTCCTGATCCGCGATCCGGCGCGAGCGATCGCCAGCTATGCCAATAAGCGCGTCAGCGTCACGCTCGCGGATCTCGGAATTGAAAACCAGTTGGTCTATTTCGAACGTGAGGCGGATAGGCTTGGCCATGCGCCGCCGGTCATCGACAGCGCCGATGTGCTCGCCGATCCTCAAGGCATGTTGAAATTGCTATGTGATGCGCTCGATATTCCATGGGATCCGGCGATGCTCCGCTGGGAAGCGGGTCGTCGCACCACGGACGGTATCTGGGCAAGCCATTGGTATGAACGGGTGGAAGCCAGCACGGGGTTCGGCCCGGTTGTGGAGTCCGGCCCAGTGATCGCGGGCGCGGCTGCTGATGTTCTCGCTGCCTGCCAACCCTATTTTGACCGTCTCAAAGCGCATGCAATCCGGTCAGCCGCGCTGCAAGGCTCGACATCAGGGGGTCCCAACCGCTAGCACTTCGACCATACAAGATTGGGAGGATTGAATGCGTCCGATTATTTTTGCGCTCGCCTTGGCGATCGCAGCGCCAGCCACCGCAGAAACCGTTGCAATCAGCGCGGCCAGCATGATCGATGTCGTTGCGGGAAAGCGGGTTGACCGCCCGCTGATTATCGTGACGGACGGACGGATTACGGCGGTTGGCACCCAAGGCAGCCTGGCCATTCCCGAAGGTGCCAAACGGCTCGATCTTGGCAGCAAGACCTTGCTCCCCGGCCTGATCGATATGCATGTCCACCTGACCTCGCTCGCCGAGATTGGCGGATATAACGGGTTCAAGCAGACGGACAGTTTCTGGGGCGCAGTCAGCGTTGGCAATGCGCTCAAGACAATCAACGCCGGCTTTACGACCGTGCGCAACGTCGGTTCGGACGGTTTCCAGGATGTCGGCCTCAAAGAGGCGATCGACGGCGGTTGGGCGGTAGGCCCGCGCATCGTGCCAGCGGCTTATGCCATCGGCGCGACGGGCGGGCATTGTGATAGTAACGCGCTTCCCCCCCAATATGACCGCAAAGAGGCAAGCGTCATCAACTCGCCCGACGAGGCGCGGGCCAAAGTCCGCTGGCTGCATAAATATGGCGCCGAAGTGATCAAGATATGCGCGACTGGCGGGGTCTTTTCACTCGGTGATTCGGTGGGCGGGCAGCAGCTTACGTTCGAGGAAATGAAGGCCATCGCCGATGAGGCGCACATGCTCCACCTGAAAGTTGCCGCACACGCTCACGGCGATGAGGGCATCCGCACCGCGATCCTTGCGGGCATCGATACAATCGAGCATTGCAGCCTAGCGAGCGACGAGACGATCAAGCTTGCCATCCAGCATCACACCTGGTTCGATATGGATATCTACAATGACGATTATATCCTTGCCACCGGCACCTCGAATGGCACGGAGCAGGAAAGCCTCGACAAGGAAAAACTGATCGGCCTGAAGCAGCGCCAGACGTTTCAGCGGGCGGTCAAGGCCGGCGTGCCGATGCTCTTCGGGACGGATGCAGGCATCTATCCGCACGGCGATAACGGCAAGCAATTCGCCAAGATGGTCGAATGGGGGATGACGCCGCTCCAGGCGATCCAGGCCGCGACGCTCAACGCCGCCAAAGCGCTCGATCGTGAAGGCGATGTCGGGGCAATTGCGGTGGGTCGCTATGGGGATATGATTGCGGTCGATGGCGATCCGCTGGCCAATGTCCGAGAGCTTGAGAGCGTGGATGTGGTCATCAAGGGCGGCGCCATCGTCAAAGGCGCGCAGTGATCGAAGCGGGTGTCGAGGAGATTGTAGAGGCTGAAGCCAGGCCTGCCGCGCGATCGCCCGTCGGGTTCGCGGTGGTGCTCATGGTTCTGACGGTGATCCTTGGTCTTTTGGTGACCTTCAAGATCGGGGAGCCCGGCGAACGCGCGATCATGAAGGCCTTGGCTTTGCGCGAACATGTCACCAGCGACGCGCTGATCGCGGCGGCACGATGGGCGACCTGGACCGGAGATGCGGCGCAGCGGACGTTGGAAATGGTCCTGTTCGCGGGCTGGCTGTTCTGGTGCAAACGGCCCCGCGCCGCGCTTGTGATGTTGATCGTGCCGCCGCTTGCCGGGGCGACATCGAGCATTCTCAAGGAAATATTCGCCCGGGCGCGGCCGGAGATTGTGCCACACCTTGATGTCGTGACGAACCTGTCTTTCCCCAGCGGCCATGCGACCAACGCGATGGCCACGTTGCTGCTGGCCGCGCTGTTGATCGCCAAGACCCGGCGCGGTCTCTGGATCACTACCGCCATTGCCGCAGCGGCGACAATTGGCGCGTCACGCATTTTGCTCGGTGTGCACTGGCCAAGTGATGTCGTCGGAGGCTGGCTCTGGGGCGCGGGGATTGCCCTGATCGGGCTGACAGTCGCGCAGAGGCTGGAAGCCGGTCAGAACGCGAACCGCAGCCCGATCCTGATGTCGCGTCCGCCGAGCGGCGCATAATCCTTGAGGAAGCTCGCATGGCGGCGGGCGTCCACATCGAAGATGTTATTCGCCGATAGGATCAGGTTGAACTTCGAGTCCGCTCCGAACGGCTTTACGCTCAACGAGCCATTGACCATGGTATAGCCTTTGGTCGGGGTTTCGAACGCGGCAATGCGATCCTGTCCATCGACCCATTCAACTTCAACCCGACCGGTGATTGTGTCCGACTGCGCTTCGAGGCCGCCCAGAAGGCGGAGCGCCGGAATCCGGGGCAGGGGGCCACCGCCCTTGATCGAGGCGCGGGTGAAATCGCCAACGCCATCAAGGTTCACCTTGAAATCCCCGATTGTGGCAAGCTTTACCGACGCTTCGATTTCGGCACCATATTGCCTGGCACCAGCCTGGGCGAATTGGTAAACCGGAAGTCCGTCTTGGATCACGCCGGTTTGGGTGTCGAAGATGAAGCCCTTGAACCTGCTATAATAGAAAGACGCAGAAAGCGAGTATCCTGCGCCTGAGCCACGCAGCGTGGCCTCGATCCCGGTCGATTTTTCCTTGCCAAAGGTCGGATCGCCAATCTCGAACGCTTGCGTCCCCGCATGCGGGCCGTTGGGGAAGAGTTCCTCGGCGGACGGCGCGCGCTGGGTGTAGGAGCCGTTCAGGCCAATCCGCCAGCCATGTGCCACTTCGTAGCTGGCGCCAAGCGAGCCTGACAATGAAGTGAACTGCCGCTGGATGTCGGGATTGCCAAGAATGGCGTCGGCTGTGGCCGATACGATCGAGCGCTCAACCCGCGCGCCGGCTTCTGCCCGCAACGCGCCCAGGTCGAGAGACTGGGTGGTAAACAGGCCGTATTGCTGGGTTTTGCTTGGCGGCAGGAATTTTTCGGCCCCGATAATATTCAGTTTGCGGAGCACATATTGCGTCCCGATGGCGCCGTTCCAGCCGTTATGTTCGCGTTGCACCAGTTCGAGCCGGGCTTCCCCGCCGGTGTTGTTGAATGTCGTGTTGATGGCACCGTCGACGGCAAGCTCATTGTGGGTATAATCGGCATAGCCGCCACGGAAACGGATCGCCTGAACGAAGGCGCTATCCGGATTGATTTCGCCGCGCACATCATACCGGGTCTGCTTGACGTCGAGACGAACGGATTCAGCTGCCACTGTTGGGTCGAGCGAATAGCGGATCGGCACGCCGTACAGGCTGTTATAGCGGCTGATCGAAAAGCCAAGATTGACGTTGCTCGTTATGTACGCCGCCCCGCCGGCGACTTCCCATGTTCGCCCGGCGCTGTTGGGCAGCTTGTCCTTCAGGTTCGCCAGCGCGGCAATGGCGGGATCGGAGCTCGCGGCGGCTTGCGCCCGCAACGACGGCGTCAGCACGTGGCCGCCAATTTCGAGATCGCTCGTCTTGACGTAGCTGCCGTCGAAATGGACGACGAACTTGTCGGTCAAGGGCACGTCGACGCGCGTGCCGCCCGAGCGCTCGTTGGCTGCCGAGCCATAGGTTGCCAGAAGATCGATATGAACGGCTTCATCTGGAACCTTGCGCGGGATGCGGCTGTCCACGACGTTGACGACGCCGCCAATCGCCGAAGAACCAAAGAGCAATGCAGAGGGACCACGCAGCACTTCGATCTGGTCAGCCGTCAGCGGGTTGATGACGACTGCGTGATCGACACTGGTGTTTGATACATCGAAGCTGCCGATGCCGTCGGCCAGGACCCGCACGCGTTCTCCCTGAAATCCTCGCAAAACGGGGCGCGAAGCGTTCGGACCGAACGACGTTGCCGAGACGCCGGGCTGGTGCGAGAGAGTTTCGCCAATGGTCGGCTTCAACTCGCGGGCAAGGTCTTCGCCCGCGACCACTGAGGTTCCCGACAGAAGATCGGCCTGATTTCGCCCTAGCAGCGCCGTGACGACGATTTCACTGGTATCCGTGTCATGATCGCCATGGCCCTGATCAGGACTCTCTTGGCCATAGGCTGGCGAAATTGAGGCGAAGAGAATTGAAGCACTAAGGACGGAGATGCGACGCAACATGAAATATCCGAGATGATGTTATGATGTTTCGTCGCCCTAGGGGCAATGTTACACTATATCAATACACTTTGTCGAAGAATCCGGGCGGTTGGTCTGGCGCGACATTTATGCGCCGGGCAGGATGGCGATCCGGCCCTCATGATCGATAATGTCGAATGCCATGCCGAACGCCGTTTCGAGACGGGCAGACGTCAGCACGTCGCGTGCCGGGCCAAAGGCAATCAGTTCGCCGCTTTTCAGGATCAGGACATCATCTGCGATTGCGGCGGAATCGAGTTGGTGAAGCACAGCGACCGCGCCCTTGCCCAGTTCGACAGCGGCGCGCAACAGCCCGAGCATGTCGCGCTGATGCGGAGGATCGAGATTGGCGAGCGGCTCATCGGCAAGAATCCAGTCCGGATCGCCCGCCAGAACCCGCGCCATTTTAACGCGCGCCTTTTCTCCGCCGGAAAGCGTCCTGATCGTCCGGGCGGCGAACCGGGCCGTGTCAGTTGCAGAAAGGGCCGCGAACACCGCCTCGTCATCGTCCGCTGAGGGCGCGGAAAACCGGCTGCGATGGGGCAAACGCCCCAGGGCTGCCAGCTCGAATGCGGACACATTCCAGGCCGGCTCGCCATCCTGGGGCAAGTAACCGATCCGGCGCGCACGCTCGACCGGTGGCATGCTGCCTATCGGCTGTCCGTCGATCAGGATCATGCCCGCCTGCGACGGGATCAGCCCCGCCAGTGCGCGGATGAGGCTGGTTTTGCCTGCGCCATTGGGGCCAATGATCGCAATCAGCCGACCGGGCGCCAAGGTGAAGCTGACATTGTTCACAACCGCACGGCCTCCCAGCGACACGGTCAGGCGATCGACGATGATCATAGCGCTCGGCTCCTGATCCGTGTCAGGAGGAGGAAGAAGAACGGCGCTCCCAAAACGGCCATCGCGATGCCGAGCCGCACTTCTCCGGCGCCGGGAGTGAGGCGGACCAGGCTGTCTGCCGTGAGCGTCAGGATTGCGCCGCCAAGCGCCGAAGGAAACAGGATCGAAGATGGACGCTCTCCGATCAGGCTCCGGATGAAGTGCGGGACGATCAGCCCGACAAACCCGACCACGCCCGATACCGCAACCGATGCGCCGACCGCGAGGCCGACACCGGCGACGATCATCCAGCGTTCGCGCGCAGGATTGAAGCCTAGGCTGTATGCGGTGTCTTCTCCCAGCGTAAGCGCATCGAGCGCAGGCCCCGTGACGAGCAGGATCGCTCCGCCGACAGCCATGAAGGGCACGGCGTGGATCACATCGTCCATTCCCCGGTCGGTCAGCGCGCCCATCAGCCAAGCTATAATCTCGCTTGCGGCAAAGGGGTTTGGCGCGATGCTGATGAGGAACGCCGTCAGCGAACCCGCCAGGGTGGAGAGTACCATCCCGGCCAGGATAAAGCCCAAAGGCCCGCCGCTGCGTCCCGCCATCGCCGCAAGCAAGAGCATCGCAAGTGCCGCGCCGATCATCGCGCAGACGAACAGGCCGAGCGGATATACGGTCAGGCCAAGAAAGATGGCCGTTACGCCGCCCAGCGCTGCGCTGGATGAAACGCCAACCACGGTCGGATCAGCCAGAGGATTTCGCAGATAGCCCTGCAGGACTGCGCCAGACAGGCCGAGGACAGCACCGATAGCAAGCCCAAGGATCGCGCGGGGCAGGCGGAGTTCGGCCATGATCCAGCCATTGGCAGTGTCCGAAAACCAGTCGGTCGGCGCAATCCAGACCTTGCCCGCCGTCAGGGAGAGCAGGAACGCGAGGAGC
>JANLQV010000400.1:0-10225 GCA_031368025.1 Sphingomonadales bacterium
GCCGCCGATCCGCGCGCGGCTGAAGCGGGGCGCCAAATCTTGCGCCAGGGAGGCTCTGCCAGCGATGCTGCGATTGCCATGATGCTTGCCCTGAGCGTGGTTGAGCCGCAATCCTCGGGGATTGGCGGCGGCGGTTTCATGATTCATAATGACGGGCGGACGGGTGCGGCGGAAACGCTCGACGGCCGCGAAACCGCGCCATCCTCTGCGAGTCCAAAATTGTTCCTCGGCGCCGACGACAAACCGATGGGGTTCCTGCAGGCCGTCCCCGGCGGGCGCTCGGTCGGGGTGCCTGGCAACATCGCGCTGGCCGCACGCGCGCATGCGAAATGGGGCAAGCTGCGCTGGTCTGCCTTGTTCCAGCCCGCCATCCACCTTGCCGAAAATGGCTATCAGGTAACGCCGCGGCTTGCGGCGGGGCTGGCACTGGTCAAAAGTATCTGGCCCGACTTCCCCGCAGCACAAGCCATTTACTGGCAGGACGGACGCCCCAAACAGGTCGGCGACACAGTCAAGAATCCGGCCCTTGCAGCCCTCCTCCGGATGATCGCCGCCAATGGCCCAAAGGCTTTCTACTCGGGCAGGAATGCCGAGGCGATCATCGCCGCCGCTGGCCAGTCGAAACGCAACCCCACCGTCATCACGAAGCGCGACATTGCCGCCTACCGCACGAACGAACGTGCAGCCGTTTGCAGCCCCTATCGCGAATATCGGCTCTGCGGCGTCGGCCCGCCCTCTTCCGGGGCAACGACGGTGTTCCAGATCCTCGGCATGCTCGAACGGTTTGACCTCAAGGCGCTGGGCAAGGATAATCCGCAAAGCTGGCACCTGATCGCCGAAGCGATGTTTCTCGGCTATGCCGACCGCGAGAAATATCTGGGCGATCCCGGCTTTCTTTCGGTGCCGGTCGCGGGACTGCTCGACAAAAGCTATATCGCCAGCCGCTCCGCACTGATCTCGCCAGAAACGTCGCTGCCGCGCTATGAGGCCGGAACGCCGCCCGGCGCGCAACCGCGCACAGCCGCCATTTCGAGCGAAGTCGCGGGCACCACGCATTTCATTGCCGTTGACGGCAATGGCGATATTGCCAGCATGACCTCCACCGTCGAAGGGCCGTTCGGCAGCCAGCTTGTGGCCAATGGCTATTTCCTCAACAATGAGCTGACCGATTTCACCTTTGCCCCTGAAAAGGACGGCGCGCCTGTCGCCAACCGGGTCGAGGCTGGCAAGCGCCCGCTTTCTTCGATGTCGCCGACGATCGTCTATGATCGCGACGGCAAGGCGATCTTCGCGGTCGGCGCAGCGGGCGGAAAGACGATCATCATGCAAGTCGCCAAGACCCTGATCGCACATCTTGACTGGGGGCTATCGGCGAAGGATGCGGTGGCCGCGCCCAATATCTATATGGCGGGCGAAGCCGTGCTGGTCGAGCCGGATACGTCGTTATCAGCGATGCAGAGCGCTCTGGCAGGCTTTGGACGCACCGTTGTCGCTGGCCGGATGTCGAGCAAGGCCAATGCAGCAGAACGAACGACGGCTGGCTGGCAAGGGGCAGCCGACCCTCGCAGCGAAGGCGTTGCACTACAGGAGTGAACATGCGGCAATTCGAACATTTCCCCAATCTCGTCACGCTGTTTTTCCGGCGCGCGGCAGAGAATGGCAACGCGCCGTTCCTGTGGCACAAGGAAGACGGCGCATGGCAGTCGATAAGCTGGGCGGAAACCGCACGGCAGGTCGCCTCGCTCGCCGTTTCGCTCGGCGAACTGGGGCTGATGGCCGGCGACCGGGTAATGCTGGTGTCCGAAAACCGCCCGGAATGGTGCATCGCCGATCTCGGTATCATGGCCGCCGGGTGCATCACTGTCCCGACCTACACGACCAACGCCGAACGCGATCACCAGCACATCATCGAGGATTCGGGCGCATCCGCAATCATCGTTTCAACGCAGAAACTGGCTGCCGCAGTGATGCCCGCTGCGTTACGCGCCACCCGCGCCCAGCATATTATCGGGATTGAACCGTTGCGCGTCGGCCAGACGACGGGCGTCAAGGCACATGACTGGTCTGCACTGGTCGGCAAAACGCACGTCGATGTGAAAGCCTGCGCGGCGCACGCCGAAGAAGCGTTCAAACGCGAGGATCTGGCTTGCATCATCTATACCAGCGGCACCGGCGGCGCCCCGCGCGGTGTGCAGCAGCATCACGGCGCGATCCTCCTCAACGTCGAAGGTTGTGTTGACATTATTTCGAACGATTTCGGCTGGGGTGAGGAAGTCTTCCTCTCCTTCTTGCCACTGTCCCATGCCTATGAACATTCGGGCGGGCAGTTCCTGCCGATCGGGCTGGGCGGGCAAATCTATTATGCCGAAGGACTCGAAAAGCTCGCCGCCAATATTGAAGAAGTCCGCCCGACGATCATGGTCGTCGTCCCGCGGCTGTTCGAAGTGTTGCGCGCCCGAATGCTCAAGACCGTAGAGAAACAGGGCAAGTTTGCGCAAGCGCTGCTCAAACGCGCGCTCAATCTTGGCGAAAAGGATATGAAAGGCGGGGTTCCCTTGTGGGACAAGCCGATGAACATGTTCATCAACAAAACCCTGCGCCCCAAAATCCAGCAACGCTTTGGCGGGCGCATGAAGGCGCTGGTTTCGGGCGGCGCACCGCTCAACCCCGATGTCGGCATTTTCTTCCACAGCGTCGGCCTCACCCTGCTCCAGGGCTATGGTCAGACTGAGTCCGGGCCGGTCATTTCGTGCAACCGGCCAAGGGCTGGCCTCAAGATGGATACGGTCGGCCCGCCGATGAAGGGCGTCGAAGTAAAGATCGCCGAAGATGGGGAAATCCTCGTGCGCGGCGAACTGGTGATGCACGGTTATTGGCGCAACGAAGCGGAAACGGCGCGCGTGCTCCGCGACGGCTGGCTTCACACCGGCGATATTGGCGAATTCGACAAGAAGGGCCGGATCCGCATCACCGACCGCAAGAAAGATATCATCGTCAACGACAAGGGTGAAAATGTCGCGCCGCAAAAGATTGAGGGCATGCTGACCCTCCAGCCTGAAATCATTCAGGCGATGGTCAGCGGTGACAAAAGGCCGCATCTTGTTGCCCTGATCGTTCCAGATCCTGAATGGGCGGTTGAATGGGCGATGGCCAACGACATCCCCCATGACCTCAAATCGCTGTGCGACCTGCCCGCCTTCCGCTCTGCTGTGATGAACGCGGTCGATCGCGTGAACAAACAGGTTTCAGCGACAGAGAAAGTGCGCAACATCACCCTGACGCCCGACGGCTTCACCATCGATAACGAAATGCTGACGCCCTCGCTCAAAATTCGCCGCCACGTGATCCGCGAGGTTTACGGGGAGCGGATTGATGGGCTTTATAGGGGGTAGGGCGACAGGCTTCGGACCGATTGCAAACGATGCAGCGAGGCTTTCAGCGCTCGACGCTGGCTATCGTTGATCATCACCGAGCCAATTTGTCCTTGTTTCAATCATTCCCGGACCAGCCGGAATTGTCGCGGGATAGCCAAGCGTAAATACAGCATGTGGCGTGAAACCCTCGGGAATGAGAAGTTCGCCGCGGACATCATGATCGCCAAGCCACAGCATCGGCGATCCCACCCAGCAAGTGCCCAGATCGTGTGCAACCGCCGAAATAGTGAGGATCTGGCCCGCTCTTGTGCATTCCTCCAACGCGAGCGGATTGTCGGACTTGCCGGAAATGATGATCAACGTCGGCGCATTGTAGAATACCGAGAAATCCGGATTCTCTGTCCAACCATATCCTTCGCGCCGGGGTCTATTGTCGCGCGCATATTGCAGCGCACGTGCACCATAAGTGCTGATGCGCGCCAAGCCGCGAACAACATTGAATGTCCAAGGCTCCGGCGCGCTTATCGGACTCCATGGGGCCTGCGCGGCGTCTGTGATGATGGCTTCGATAAGCGACCGCTCGACTGCTGTGGGCAAATAGTCTCGAATTGACCGGCGACCGTGTATTGCTTCGGTGGCTTCCACGTCACGCTCCCCGAACCGCCCCCGCGAGCTACGACCCCGTATACGGAACGAAATCGTTCATCGCGCAACTGCCCGACGAAAATCCCGCCGTCAGATCGGCGCTTGTCGCGATATCGCCGCGGCAGAGTTGACCGCCACTGAAGCTGTGTGTGATCAGGGCATTCGTGTTGCCAATATAGTGGCAACCACCATGGGTATCGGTGCGATAGACCAGCTTGCGCGACACCTTGAACAGGATCGTGCCCTTGTCATTATCGAAGCTTTCGGTGCCTTGCGCGTCGCGCAGGCGGATGCAGCTTACGGGCTTGCCCGCGACTTTCCCCGAGAGTGCTTTTTCGAGCCGGGCATCCTCTTTCGCGTAGCGGGCATCACGCGATGCCGAGGACGCTGATACGGTGCCGCACAGCAACAGGCTGGCAAACGGTAAAATGATCATGGACTTGCGCATGGTTATATTCCTTCCAATACGCCCCCGTATTTTATCATCATAACAGATTCAGCCGCGAAATCCATCCTTCGCTGCGCGCCGTTCGGCAAGCTGCTCCACCGAATTTGCACGCATGAACGGATTGGTTGCGCGCTCCAGCCCGATCGTCGTTGGAACCGTTGCTTCGCCACGCGCGCGAGCCGCATCGACCGCGACCATCCGCGCGGCCAGCGCCGCATTATCCGGCTCTGCGACCAGCGCATAACGACCATTCGACTGAGTGTATTCGTGCGCGCAATAGACCAGCGTTTCATCCGGTAGTGCGCCGAGCTTTGCCATATTATCGAACATCTGCGCCGCTGTTCCTTCGAACAACCGCACGCAGCCCATCGCAAACAACGTATCGCCAACGAACGCCGCCTGCTCTGCGGCAAAATGATAAGCGATATGCCCCGCCGTATGCGCGGGCACGTCGATCACTTCGGCAACGCTGCCGCCGAGCCTGACCAGACCGCCCTCGCACACCTGCACGTCGAGCGTCGGGATGCGTTCGAATTCGGCGGCCGGGCCTGTGATCGTGCAGCCGGTGACCGCCTTGATCTCGGCATTGCCGCCGGTGTGATCGGGATGCCAGTGCGTGTTCCAGATCTGCGTGATCGTCCAGCCGCGCTTGTCCGCTTCAGCCAGCACGGGCGCAGAGACGGCGGGATCGACGACCATTGTCTCGCCAGACACGGGTTCATGGACGAGCCAGACATAATTATCCGACAGGACCGGGATGCGAATGATTTCGAGCGCCATGCTGCCCCGATCTCCTACCAATGCCCGGTATTGGCCATTGAGGCCCAAGGTTCGGCGGGCGGCAGGCTGCCGTCCTGCAAGAGCTCAACGGAGATATTGTCGGGGCTTCGGACGAACGCCATATGCCCGTCGCGCGGCGGGCGGTTGATCGTGACGCCCGCGTCCATCAGCCGCTGGCAAGTCTCGTAGATATTGTCGACGCGGTAGGCCAGATGGCCGAAATTGCGACCCTCGCCATAGCCAGCCTCATCCCAGTTGTGGGTGAGTTCAACCTGCGCTTCCTCATCGCCGGGAGCGGCGAGGAAGATCAGGGAGAAACGGCCCTGTTCGCTGTCGAAACGCTTGAGTTCCTTCAGGCCGAGCAATTCGAAAAAGGCTATTGTGGCGGCGGGATCGCTGACGCGGATCATGGTGTGGAGATATTTCATGGCCACACCGATAGCCGATTATTGCGGCGCGCCCAAGCGTTTGAGCGCGTCTGCCGCCGCCTTGCCCACCGGACTGTCGGGAGAGGCCTTCACGGCGGCCTCCCAAGCCGCACGCGCGGCGTCATCAGAACCCGAAAGCACTGCAATGTTGCCCGCTTCAAGCGCGACTGCTGCATCGTCGTGCGCACGTTTGACTGCTTCGACAATGTCGATTCGCGCACGCGGCAAGTCACCAGAACGCCGCGCGAGCGTGGCCGAGAGCAACCACGCAAGCGGGTCTTCGGGCACCAGCTTGATCGCCATATCAAGATCAGCACGCGCCGCCGCCGGATCATTGAGCGACACTCGCGCACGTGCGCGATCAAGGTGCGCTTCGCCCGCTTCGGCACCCTTGAGTTCGTTCGCCGAAAGCGCCGCATCGAGAAACTGGCCCGCTTTCACCATATCTCCCGCAGCCAGCGCGGCGTTGCCCGCCTGCACCCAGAGCCGCGCAGCGCGGGCGTCGCGATTCCGCTCCGCTTCTTCGGCGGCCTGCTGGAACGCGGTCGCGGCGGGAAGCCAGCGTCTGAGGCTGGCATAAGCGAGCCCCGTGCATTGTCTCGCGAGCACGCCGCCGCCCTCGACCTGCCATGTCCCCGCCACTTCGAGCGCCTTGGCGGCATCCTTTTCGGTCAGCGCAACACAATCCGCAAAACGGACTTCGGCGGAGCTTGGAACGGCGGCTTCGACGGCCAGAAACAAAAGAATCACAGGCTCTCCAAAAGATCGCCGACAATGCGCAGCAGCAGGGCAATATCCTGATCGCGCGAAAGCCGGTGGTCACCGTCTTTGACGAGCGTCACCTGCACATCGTCTGAATGGATCAACGAAGCGAGATGCGGACTGTGATGCCAGGGCACAACGGCATCGCACTGGCCGTGCAGCAACCGCACCGGACAATCGATGGCAATGGGGGCGTGCAGCAAGCGGTTCGTCTCTCCCGATTGCCACATCGCCTTTGTGATGATCGTCGGTTCTGGGCCATAGGATGAGGGCAGCTCCAGCTGACCGTTCGAGAGGATTGCGAGCTTCTGCTTCTCGCTATAGCCCCAGTCGGTAAAATCGGGTGCAGCGGCGATGCCGACCAACCCCGCCACCCGATCCGGCCGGGCAAGGGCCGCCAGCAGCATCAGCCAGCCGCCCATCGACGATCCGACAAGCACCACCGGGCCGTGAGCCATCGTATCGATCATTAAAAGGGCATTGTCCCGCCAGCCGGTGATCGTCTGGCCTTCGAACACGCCTTCGCTCTCTCCGCAGCCGGCATAGTCGAAGCGCAGGCACGCCCGTCCCTCCCGCGCCGCCCAGGCATCAAGCGCCAGCGCCTTGCTACCACTCATGTCGGACAGAAAGCCGGGCAGGAAAACGAGTGTTGGCCCGCTTCCTTCCCGGAAACGGGAGGCGAGAATCATATCACCCATTCAACCGAGATCATCTCGATCGTGGCATTCCGCTTGGCCCCGCGCTTTTCGACCATGATCGTATGAAGACGGCGGATCGTGTCACTGCCACTGGTGACGCACCACGCCGGAAAGGCAGCGTGAACGAGCGCCTTCGTTCCACCCCAGATCATCGCAAGGCCGAAGCTGGAAGCCACGCCCATATGTTCGAAATATGATTCCCCCACTTCGCGCGGATGATCGAGAAAAAGTTTGCGAAACATGAGCGTCCCCCAGTCGATTGGTTTGGAACAATTCCTAGCAAGCCATGCGTCAGAAAAACAGTCCCGTATCCTCGGCAACGTTGGGATCATTGTGACAGATGTCGACCAGCGCATCCCATTGCGTCGGGGTGAGGACGGGGCGATACGCGACGCCCGGAATGCGTGACGCGCGAAAGGCCTTTTCGCGATCCTGGGACAAGGGGTGGCTCGACATATATCCGAGTGCCGCATTGGCCTTTCCAAGCTTTGCCTCACCGGCGGACAACCGCTTGAAGAAATTGGCAGTGTCATCCGGATTGATCCTCGCCGTCCTGAGAGCATCAATCGCGTAATGATCGGCCTGCGCTTCGGCTTCGCGTGAAAAGGTCGACGCCACGAGCGCGTTCATATAGCCGCCCGCCTTTCCATCAAATCCACCCATCAGCACACTCAGCCCCGCCTGCCGAAGCAGCGCCTGCATGACGTGACGGCTCCGCACATGCCCCAATTCGTGGCTGACTACACCGGCGACTTCATCTGCTGACGCCGCTTCCTGGAGCAAACCGCGAAAAATCACGATATTCCCGCCCGGCAGTGCCACGGCGTTGACCATGCCGATATTGGCCACATGGACGCGGACATCACGACGCCCGCCGGCAACCCGCGCGACCAGCACATCGAGCGCCTGCTGGCCATCCTTCGCCTTGCAGAAACGCCCCCCCATGTCGCCAATCATCGCATCGCCGATCTTGCGTTCCCAGGATACTGGCACAAGGGGGGCAACGATATCGGGAATTTTGACCACAATGAACAGAACGAGCGCCGAAACCGCAACGAACGCTGCGGACGCCCCGGCCAGCCCGATACGATCGATCAATCGGCCATAAGTCGGCGCAACCGGCAGCGACGGAACAATGTCTGCCGGAATGCCTTGGGAAAACCCAATCTGCCAGCCCTTGCGATCCGTCAGGCCATAGGCCGCAACACCGTTCCTGACGCCACGATTGACGAGCGCGTCCCAGCGGAAATCTTCAGACGTGCCGTTTGGAAGCGCCAGCGAAAACCCGTCCGCACGCGCGACGAGCGTGCCTTCATGACGAACGGCGCTGATCCCGTCATAGTGCCAGACGGGGATCGTCACCGCTTACATGGCCCCCATGTCGAACGCATCGAGCAGGCCTTCGCCCTGTTTCAGCGCGCGCGTTTCGGATTGGGTGAGCGCGGCCAGATCAATCTCTCCGCCCGCTTCGATGTGACGGACGTAGAAGCACCAGCCACGATAGCGCACGAATGGTGCGACCAGCCCGAACGGAATCGCAAGAATCGCGACGAATGCAATGAAGGTTGCGGGATGGGCATTGAGCGGACTTTGCCCCGGCAGCGGCGGGACAAACTGGCTGAACAGGCCGAAAGCCGCAAGCGGGATCGCTGCGGCTATGCCCGCCAGCGCATAAAGCCCGACATTGCCGAGGAAGAGCTTGATCCAGTCCTTCGTGCGTGCGGTGAAGCTGAATTCGAGCGTCGACAGCCGCATCGTGCTGATCATCTCGCGCATATAGGCGGCATAAAAGACCAAAGCCGCGAGCGGCAGCAGAATGTAGAAGCCGAGCATGGCGACAACGACAATGCCGATGATCGTGGCGACCGGCGGCGTGGCGCCGGGACTTGCCCCTCCGGTCGCCATGACCATTGGAACCAGCACCACCAGCATCAGGATGAAGATGCCGATCGGCGCAAAATAGGCAATCAGGTAACGCGGCATCAAGGAGCCCCATCTGGGCGCCGATTCAAACTGATGGGGCCCGAAGCTCATCGCGTTCCAGCGTTCTTTCCACAAGGCGGACATGGACCAGGGGAAGAGGATGGCAATGCACAGATAGGCAACGACATTTTTCCAGATGAACGACCAGCCATAATGCCAGCCATTGTCGTCAGTGCCACCGTGGATACCGTGCCAATAGGTCCGGCTCAGCCGATAGCGCAGCGCGCGGAACAGAGCCAACCCCGCCAAATAAAACCAGAAGACATAGATGACAGCAAACAAGCTCCCCGCCCAAACTGCGTGTGCCTGAATCAGCAGCGCCTGAAAGGTGAGATTGAGGATCAGGAAGGGCAGGCCAAAAAGCGCCAGGACGATGACGAAGCCGATAAAGAGTTCGATCCCGCGCCCGGTCCATTCGAAATTGTCATCGATGAAACGGGTGCGGCTCCAGAAATACTGGCGCTCACGCGTTTTGGCCCAAAAACGGTAAAACCCCAAAGTGACGAAAGTCAGGGCGAAGTTGGTCAATGCAATGGGCAGGAATTCCTTCCAATTGCCTTCAAATGCAATCGCTGTTTCATCCTGACTGCCGATCCCCATGTTCCGCCCCTTTCAATTTGTCTTCAAAGTTTCCGCTTTGCCGCAACAGGTCAGGCCAAACGCGAAGTCGGCGCGTGCGGGGGTTCGATTTCGGGTGCCTCGGGCGCTTCAAGCTCGCCCTCCCATTTCGCGACGACGACCGTCGCCACGGCGTTTCCGATTACGTTGGTGCCTGAACGCCCCATATCGAGGAACTGGTCGATGGCGAGGATCAGAACCAGCCCCGCCTCGGGAATGCCAAATTGCGCCATGACGGCCGAAATCACCACCAGGCTGGCGCGCGGAACGGCAGCCATACCCTTCGATGTGATCATCAAGGTCAGCAGCATCGCGATCTGCTGACCAAAGCTCAGTTCGATGCCGTAAACCTGCGCGATGAACAACGTCGCGAAGGTCATGTACATCATTGAACCGTCGAGATTGAAGGAATAGCCGAGCGGCAGAACGAAACTTGCGATCTTGGGCGGCACGCCGAACCGGTCAAGCGCCTCAAGCGTCCGCGGATAA
>JANLQV010000266.1:0-4328 GCA_031368025.1 Sphingomonadales bacterium
CCATCCTCGAATTCGAGACCCAGATTGATGGCATATTGATCAATGGCGTCGATATGATCTGGTGGAACGAGGCAGGCCTTATCACACGCTTCAAGGTGATGGTCCGCCCTCTGAAAGCGATCAACCTGCTCCATCAGATGATGGGTGCCCAACTGACCAGGGCTTAACCACCCAAAGACTTCGTGCGGATGTTTAGCTGACCGGCAAGCCCGGCTTTGCGATGTTTTTCGATCGCCTGATATTCGGGGGACTGGATCATCTGGAGCATCGCTGCGCGTGACGGATATTCGGCGAGCGCCACCATATCCCAAAGCTCCTCAACCTCACCCAGCATCAAATCGCTGACCAGCCCCGAATAGCGCCCCTTCCCGCCCACTGACGCCAGGCAGGCCTGCACCGCCGCTCCATAGCGCAGATAGGCATCGCGGCCCGATAGCTCCGCATCCGAACCATCCTCATATTCGGCCTGCTCCTTGAATTTGAGGAGATTGATCATGACGAAGGGGCCATCCTCCTCACCTCCGAAAAAAGCTGCGGCCTGCGCTGCATTCGGAAAGACGGCGTTGGTGACGTTCATGCGGGTGCCCTCCTTGTTCCAATCCCATATTCAATCCTGTTCTTGATCAGGATCAAGGATTGCTGCCGCTGATGGACTATCACGAACTGCTATCCAGACAAGGAAATCATCCGATGAAATCCGTTCTCCTGCATATCTATGATGATGATGCCCTCAACGACCGGCTCCAGGTCGCACTCGATATTTGCCGCACCTTCGACGCGCATCTGACCTGCTTTCAGGTCACACCCTATAACGCCTATATCGCGTTCGAACCGCTGGGCGGGGTCTATACCCAGGCAATGTTGCTCGAAAGCGTTCGCGCCCGCGAAGAGGATGTCCGCAAACGGATTGAAGCACAATTGATGCCCGATGACGTTCGCTGGGATTGGATTGCGGACGACGGCCCGGTGATCCAGAGGCTGACCGAGGCGTCGACGCTGAATGACTTGCTCATCATCGGCCAATACCCCGGCGCTGCTGACGCGCTTTCCCAGCCGCTTCCCATCGTTGATGACGTCGCGGTGCACGCCAAGTGTGCGGTGCTGGTCGTGCCTGCCGGCATCGCCAGATTCGAGGCCCATCATCCGGTCGTGGTCGGCTGGAATGCCTCTCCCGAAGCGGCGAATGCGATCCGCAGCGCCCTGCCGTTCCTGCGCGCGGCATCGCGTGTGCACATCGTCTCGGTGGGCGAGGAGGGCGCAGATTTTCCCCAGATGGCGGCTAGCGCATACCTCTCGCGCCACGGCATTGCTTCC
The DNA here is from genome assembly GCA_031368025.1 of Sphingomonadales bacterium. Lineage (GTDB taxonomy): Bacteria > Pseudomonadota > Alphaproteobacteria > Sphingomonadales > Sphingomonadaceae > Aquisediminimonas. The sequence goes on from JANLQV010000266.1 coordinate 1,315, forward strand.
ATTTTGCACACGCTTCCCGGCGGCGCATCGCACACCGGGGAGGTGCTGGAAAAATTCGCCACGGATCATCATGCAGGCTGTCTGGTGATGGGGGCCTATGGCCGATCACGGCTGCGCGAGACGCTGTTGGGCGGCGTCACCCGCGATCTCGTGCGAACGGCGCGCATTCCGCTGCTGCTCGGGCATTGAACGCGGACGTCCGGGAAGAACTCAAGTGGCCAGCGGCGCCCGGCACAAATTGCACGATTGGACAGAAGGCAGCGCGCGCAGGCCGTCATGGCCTGTGACTTGACCATCCGGGGGGAAGCAATTTTGTAATCCTGCCCCTTTGAAATCGCTCAGAGCTAATTGGGCCGGGCGCGCGGCCCTTTGTGTTGGGGCCGAAAGGGCGGCTTTCCGGCTCGCGGGCCACCGGGGCGGCCTTGCGGTGGGCCTTCGCGGCGGTTGCGTCTGGCTTCTTCGCGCGGGGCACCGGCAACCTGCTCGATCCGGATCCCGCCTTCGCCATCTTCACCCTCGACTGCCGTCCGCTTGACGGCGGCGGCAAAGCGCGCGGCGGCGGCGGCCTGCACTTCGACCATGCTTTCATTGGCGGCGATGCGGATCGCGCCGATCTCCGTGCGGGTGATGTGGCCGCGACGGCACAGAAGCGGGAGAAGCCAGCGCGGATCGGCATTGTGGCGGCGTCCGATATCCATGCGGAACCAGACGGTGTTTTCGAAGCCCGGGCGCGGGCCATCCTGACGCTGGGTGGGGGCAGCGCTGGCGTCGATCAGTTCCTCGGCTGCGGGCATGCGCGCGCGGTGAGCACGGACAAGGGCTGCAGCGATCTCTTCGGGTGTCCGTTCAGCGAGAAGGCGCGCGGCGAGGACGCGATCTTCCTCATCGATTTCCACCGGTTCGAGCAGGGCCGTGAGAAGCCGTTCGCGATCATTGCGGGCGATATCCTCACGAGTCGGTGGGGCGATCCATTCGGCATTGATCCGTGCGCCGCGCAGCATCATTTCCACGCGCTTGCGGCGGGGATAGGGGACGAGGAGGATCGCTGTGCCCTTCTTGCCCGCGCGTCCCGTCCGTCCGGACCGGTGCTGGAGCGTTTCGGCGTCGCGCGGCAATTCCACATGAATCACCAGCGAGAGCGTCGGTAAATCGATGCCGCGCGCGGCAACGTCTGTCGCAACGCAAACGCGCACGCGGCGGTCGCGCAGGGCCTGCATCGCCTGGTTGCGTTCGTTCTGGCTATGCTCGCCCGACAGCGCGACAACGGCAAAGCCACGCTCGGTCAGGCTGGCATGCAGGTGGCGGACATTGTCACGGGTCGCGCAGAACAGCAGCGCCGTGGTCGCTTCGTGAAAGCGCAGCAGGTTGACGACTGCATTCTCGATATCGTTGGGGGCAACGGTGACGGCCTGATAGCTGATATCGCCATGGCCGCGATCTTCGCCGACGGTCGAGATGCGCAGGGCATCGCGCTGGTAGCGTTTGGCGAGCGCGACGATCGGCTTAGGCATGGTCGCGGAAAACATGAGGGTCCGCCGGGTCTGCGGCGTCGCGTCGAGGATTTCCTCAAGGTCTTCGCGAAAGCCCATGTCGAGCATCTCGTCGGCTTCGTCGAGAATGGCGACGGTGAGGCTGTGGAGGACGAGCGAGCCACGTTCGAGATGGTCGCGCAACCGTCCGGGCGTGCCGACGACGATATGTGCGCCCTGGCCGAGCGCGCGGCGTTCCTTCGACGCATCCATGCCGCCGACGCAGGTCGCGATCCGCACCCCGGCCTTGCCATAGAGCCAGAGCAGTTCGCGGCCCACCTGGAGCGCGAGTTCGCGGGTCGGCGCGATGACGAGGGCGAGCGGCGCACCCGCAGGCGGGGCCATCCCTTCTCCGACGAGAAGCTGCGGCGCCATTGCCAGCCCGAAGGCAACGGTCTTGCCCGATCCGGTCTGCGCGGAAACGATCAGATCCCGTCCGTCCGCCTCCGGCTCGAGCACGGCGGCCTGCACAGGGGTGGGCGCGGCATAGCCACGGGCGGTGAGCGCTTCAGCAAGAAGCGGGTGGAGCGATTGAAAAGCCATGGTCTCTCTAAACGGGCGCGGTGCGGGGCAATGGTCTGCGCCTCTGCGACGATTGCCGACGCGCCCTAGTCGTTATGGGCGAAAAGCACAACCTGAGGGGAATTCGGGCGATCAGGCGACCGAAACATCCTCCAGCGCCGCCGACGCCTCGAGCCAGCGCGCTTCGGCAGCTTCGAGCTGTTTTTCGACGTCGGCGCGGCGCACCATCAGGTCGCTCATCTTGATGCCCTGTTCTTCGGGGCCGGCAGTATCGGGATCGAACATGGCGCGCTCGATCCGCGAGCGGTGCGCGGTCAGCGCGGCCATTGCCTTTTCGGCTGTGCTGACTTCGGCGCGCAACACCTTGTTCTGCTCGCGCGCGGCGGCGGCGGCCTTGCGGTCTTCCTTCTTGTTGAATTTGACTGGCTCAGCGCCCTTGGGCTGGTTCTTGCCGAGAATCATATCGGTATAATCTTCAAGGCTGCCGCTGAATTCCTCTGCCCGCCCGCCATCGACCAGCACCAGCCGGTCGGCGACCAGTTCGATCATGTGACGGTCATGGCTGACGATCACGACCGCACCCTCATAGGCATTGAGCGCCTGGACCAACGCCTCGCGGGCATCGACGTCGAGATGGTTTGTTGGTTCATCGAGGATCAGCATGTGCGGGGCATCGCGGGTGATCAGCGCCAGCGCCAGCCGCGCGCGTTCGCCGCCCGACAGTTTGGAGACCTGCGTCGTCGCCTTGGCGCCCGAAAAGCCGAACCGCCCCAGTTGGCCGCGCACCGCGCCGGGTGACGCGCCCTTCATCTGGCGGGTCATATGCTCAAGCGGGGTATCGCCGCCGTCGAGTTCCTCAACCTGATACTGGGTGAAATAGCCGACGCGCATCTTGCCCGAGGCATTGATCGCGCCTTCCATCGCCGGCAGTTGCGCGGCGAGCAGCCGGGCAAGCGTGGTCTT
>JANLQV010000459.1:0-7503 GCA_031368025.1 Sphingomonadales bacterium
GAAGCCGCTCACGCCGCAGATCGAGGAAGCGGTATCGCAAGCGGATATCCTCCGGATATTCCGAATCGCCAAACACCGGCATTGGCAATTCCTGGGCCGAGGACTGGATACTGACGTCGCGGGCACGGATTTCGATCTCACCGGTGGGCAGATTCGGGTTCACCGTCGCCCCGTCGCGCGCCACGACGTCGCCCGTGATCGTCACAACCGATTCGGCCCGCACCTGATCCAGCACCTTGAAGGCGTCTGAATCGATGTCTGTCACAATCTGTGTCAGGCCGTAATGATCGCGCAAATCGACGAACAAAAGTCCGCCATGATCGCGTTTGCGGTGGATCCAGCCAGAAAGGCGGATCGACTTGCCGACGTCCGAGGCGCGCAATTGGGCGCAGTTGTGGCTGCGATAGGTGTGGAGTTGAGTCATGCGCGCCTAACACAGGTGCAACGCCTATTTGTCAAGGCAATGCAGGTCGCTATGGGAAGAAGATGCACATACACCCGTTGATCGAGGATTCCGCCACTCTCGCCAATCTCTGCGCTCGTTTGGCCGAATCGCCATTCGTTGCGGTCGATACCGAATTCATGCGCGAAAACAGCTATTGGCCCGAACTCTGCCTGATCCAGATCGCCGATGCCAATGAAGCCGCCGCAATCGATCCGATGAAGGACGGGCTGGACATGGGTCCGCTGCTCAACCTGCTGGTGAACAATGAAGATGTCCTCAAGGTCTTCCATGCCGGCGCGCAAGACATCGAAATTGTCTATAACCTGACCGGCAAGACCCCCCACCCGCTGTTCGACACGCAGATTGCGGCGATGGCGCTGGGGCAAGGCGAGCAGATCGGCTATTCGAATCTCGTCGATAGCTGGCTTGGCATCGCTCTCGACAAGGGCGCGCGCTTTACCGATTGGGCCCGCCGCCCGCTGGACAAGCGCCAGATCGATTATGCGATAGGTGACGTGACTCACCTGTCAGTGCTGTTTCCCCAGATGCTCGAAAGATTGCGCAAGACCGGCCGTGGTGGCTGGCTTGATCAGGAAATGGAGCGATTGGCCGATCCTGCCAATTATATCAACGAACCCGAACAATCCTGGAAGCGCATCCGCGTCACCGGGCGCAAGCCCGATCTGCTCGGCCGGTTGAAAGCCGTTGCCGCATGGCGCGAACGTGAGGCGCAGAACAAGAACCTGCCACGCGGCCGGATCATCAAGGATGAGACAATGGCCGACATCGCGGCGCATCCGCCGCGCAACCAGTCCGACCTGGCGAAAGTGCGTGGTCTCTCCCCTGCCTGGGCGAACAATGACATTGGCGGGCGGCTTCTCTCGGTTCTTGCGTCCGCCGAACCTCTCCCTGCCGACGAAATGCCGCCGCGCGATGACAAGAAGCCCGGGTTGGGCAAGGAAGGAGCGCTGGTTGCCGATCTCCTGAAGCTGTTGCTGAAAATCCGGGCGCGCGAAATCAGCGTTGCCGCGCGTTTGCTGGCCCGTTCCGAAGAACTGGAACTGCTTGCCGCCGGACAGCGCACCGGCCTGCCCATGCTCGAAGACTGGCGGTTCGACCAGTTCGGCCGTGATGCCCTTGCGTTGGTTGAGGGAAAATTGGCCTTTGCCGTGCTTGACGGCAAATTGTGCATGACCCGCACGCCGGAGGAAGTAACGCCATGAAAGCGTCTCTCATCTGCTCTATTTTCGTCGGATTTCCGGTATTTTCCCAAGCGCCGTCGCCAGTTGCTTAAGGCGGCGCTCAACGGCGTCGCCCAGCAAAACATCGGCATCGCCTATCAGCGACAGGATCAACCGGTCTCCATCAACTGAAATGCCTGAAGCCTTGAGCGGGGTCGCCACACCGCCGCTGAGCCGCTGCCCCAGCCGCATGGCAAGGCCCCAATTCCGGGCACGAACCAGCCCTTCATCGGTCGCCAGCGCGCTGAGGATGGGCGGCCTTGAATTTCCCCCGCCAAAAGCTGAAAACAGGGCCTGCCCGATCATCGCCCGTCCACGCGCATCGAGACCAAGCCAGTTGCCGTGCAGTGCCACCTCAAGCCCGCGCTCGGCCCGGAAATCAGGATTGGCCGCCCAGCCAATATCGCCCAGCAGACAGGCCGCCAGCCTGAGTCTTTGATCTGCTTCCGGCTCTGTCGCAAAAAGCGGCGCGATCCATCCATCCAGCATGTCGCCATGCTCGGGAAAGCGCCCCTGCAGATCGCCTTCCGCTCGTGCTGCCTCGATGAGCGGATCAAGCGCCTGCTGGTTTGGAGATAGAGAGCGATAGTGCAATCCCTCACGCAATCCGGTGGCCGATACGATCAGCGATTGTGGACGGATCAGGCTGGTGAGAGTCGCCAGAAGCGCCGCCGAATCAGCCATTGCGGGATAGCGCGCACTCGAAACAATATTATTTTCTTTCAAGATATTGCGATCTATCTTTCCCACGGCGCGCATAAGACTCGATGCAGCGAGAGGCGGCATGCTGTAATGATGGACAATCGGCAGCGGATAGCGAGCGAGGAACATGTGGATCTTCGCCAGCGAACGCCAAGAGCCACCGACAAGGTAAAAAGGGAGCCCGCGCCCCAATGTCGCCCAGCCACGCGGTTCAAGCAGCGCGTTCACCTGTTTCCTCAATTCGGTCACGCCAAGGTCGCGGATTGCTCCAAGCCGCAACACGCCTAGCGGAAACGATTCGCGCTCCAGCACCCGACCGCGGTCGATGTGCGCCAGTTCGAGACTTCCGCCGCCAAGATCCCCGACTATGCCATTGGCGTTCGCGAAGCCTGCTATGACGCCGAATCCGGCGACTTCGGCTTCCTCGTCTCCCGAAAGCAGGGTTGCATCGAGCCCCAATCCGCTCACGGCATTCAGGAATTCTGCCCCGTTGCTCGCCTGCCGCACCGCCGCCGTCGCCACTGTAATCGGCTGGGGGACACCCATTAGCTCCGCAATGTAGCGGAACCGGGCGAGCGATTTGAGCGTTGCCTTCATCGCCTTTGGGTCAAGCCGGCCGGTCGAAACGACCGCCCGGCCAAGCCCGGCCATCACTTTTTCGTTGAACAGCACCGAAGGCGCACGCGCAGGCCCATCGAACACGACCAGCCTGACCGAGTTCGATCCGATATCGATCACCGCATGACGCGGCGACGCCCCTATTTTTTGCGGTTGAAGCTCAGCTTCGGCACCGCCGACGCCTTGTCCAACGAGGCTCCGCGCCCCGAAAGCGACGGGTTCGTCATGAAATAGCGGTGGAGATTGAATGGTTTTTCTCCGTGCGCGACGCGAACATAGCGGCCATCCGCCTGCAGATCCCAGCTTTGCTCATTATCGAGCAAATTGGCAACCATGACCTGATCGAGAACCTGGTCATGAACCGTCGGATTTTCGATCGGGAGCATATATTCGACGCGCCGGTCGAAGTTACGCTGCATCCAGTCGGCAGACGAGATGTAAACCCGCGCCTTGTCATTGGGCAGCGCTGCGCCGTTTCCGAACGCCCAGATCCGGCTGTGTTCGAGGAAGCGACCGACCACCGATTTCACCCTGATATTGTCAGAAAGCCCCGGAACACCGGGCCTCAGGCAGCAAATGCCGCGCACAATCAGGTCGATCGGCACGCCTGCGCCGCTCGCTTCATAGAGTTTTTCGATGATCGCAGGATCGACCAGCGAGTTGAATTTGGCCCAGATGCCCGATTTCTTGCCCGCACGCTGATTGGCGATTTCGGCATCAATCAACTCGAACAATCTGGATCGCAGATTGCGCGGGCTCATGCTAAGCATTTCGAGCTTGGCCGGCTCAACATAGCCGGTGATATAATTAAAAATCTGCGCTGCGTCGCGGCCCGCACGCGGGTCTGCGGTGAAAAAGCTCAGATCCGTATAAATCCGGGCCGTGACGGGGTGGTAGTTGCCGGTGCCGAAATGGCAGTAGGTCCGGTATTTCCCGTTTTCGCGGCGCACGACCATTGAGATCTTGGCGTGGGTTTTCCAGTCGATAAAACCATAGACGACCTGCACCCCGGCGCGTTCAAGCTGGTTGGCCCAGAGCAGGTTCTGCTCCTCATCGAATCGCGCCTTCAATTCAACGACGGCAGTGACCGATTTGCCAGCTTCGGCCGCATCGATCAGCGCGCGGATCACTGCAGATTGCTTGCCGGCGCGGTAGAGCGTCTGCTTGATCGCCACAACGTCCGGATCGGCCGCCGCCTGGCTGAGAAACGCCAGCACCACGTCGAACGCCTCATAGGGGTGATGGACAAGGATATCCTTCGCCGAAATCGCCGCAAAACAATCGCCGTCATGCTCGCGGATGCGTTCGGGGAAGCGCGGGGTGTAGGGCGTGAATTTCAGATCTGGCCGGTCTTCCTCGACCAATTGGGCGAGATCACCAATCCCCAGAAATCCGCCGGTTTCAGAGATGATCGCATCATTGCCGCCAAACTCATTTTTGACGACCGCCTCAAGCTGTTCGGGCATGCCGGTCTCAACCTCGAGCCGGATAACCCGCCCACGGCGGCGGCGCTTGATCGCGCTGCGGAAATAGCGGACGAGATCTTCCGCTTCTTCCTCAATCTCGATGTCGCTGTCGCGGATGATCCGGAATGCGCCTGCACCCAGCACCTCATAGCCCGGAAAGAGAAGTCCGGTGAAGCGGCGCAACATTGTTTCCATCGTCACGTAACGGGCTTTTCGACCTGGAACGCGGACGAATCGCGGCAGGGCGGCTGGAATCATCACCATTTCGCGAATCGGTTCACCGTCGGAAATGCGCTTGAGATCGAGCAGGAAGCTCAGGCCCTGGTTTGGAATGAACGGGAACGGGTGTGCAGGATCGAGCGCCTGAGGCGTGCACGGGAAAAATCTGTTCGCGAAAATGCTGCTCCAGCACGGTTATATCCGCACCTTGTATCGCATCCTCGTCGAGCACAGTGATGCCCGCTTCGGCAAGCTCTGCGCTCAACCGCGCCCATTGCGCTTGCTGCGCGCCCATGAGCGCATCGGCATCGCGGGTAATCGCCTCAAGCTGTTGGGTCGGTGTCAATCCATCTACGCTTCGTTCTTCAATGTTCTGTAATTGCTGGCCTTTTAGTCCAGCAACGCGAACCATGAAGAACTCGTCGAGATTGCTGCCCGAGATTGAAAGGAAGCGAAGACGTTCAAGCAACGAGTGCGCAGGGTTGATCGATTCCTCCAGCACGCGCTGGTTGAAAGCCAGCCAGCTCAATTCCCGGTTGAAATAGCGGGCGCTTGGCTCGATGGTCGCGGGCTCACGCTCTGCGGGATTTTCCTGGACATGCATTTCGTCGAGCATTCTTCACCCTATTCCGATTCTTCAATCAGGTGCTGCTCCTCGAGCACCGCACGCGCCAACCGGCTTGTAACAGCACGATGTTGCGAAAGTGCGACAGTATCGATCGCATCGACAACCCGCATCAGCGCAACATAGCTCCGTTCGATGCGGCTGGCGATATAGGCAATTGTGTCTGGCGTGATCTGAAGCCCGCGTCGCGCGAATTGTTTTTCAAGCAGCATCCGGCACAGCATATCGTCCGGCTCCTCCAGAGTGAAGACAGGCGTCGCCGATAGCCGTGAAGCAAGATCGGGCAAACGAAGCTTCCAGACCGGCGGCGGCGAAAGCGCCACAATCAGAAGCGGTCGGCGATCTTCCTGCGCGAGGTTCCAGCGATGAAAGAGATCGGTTTCCTTGTGCAGCTCTGCATCGTCGATCAGCGTTCCGCCTGTCTTGGCGGCGAAGATACGACCGAGCAGCGAACGCCCGGATTTGCGTGGGCCTGTGAGGATTGCCGCACGAACCGGCCAGCTTCCGGGACGATCGACGCCGTCAACTGCCAGCCTGTTTGCAGCCGTCACAATGAAACTTTCGGCATTCTCTGGCGCGGGCCAGTCGAACGGCAGGGCAATCTGGCTCATTGGCCGCTGCGGCTGATGCGGAGCGCCCCGCCCCCCTCTTGCACCTTGAACCCGCGTGCGGCGAGGGCCGCCTTCAGCGCTGCAAGATCGCCCGCGAACGAAACCCGCATTACTGAAACACCGCCAAGGGCAAGGCTGCCGGTCGAAACCGATTTCACCCCTGCCATGCCGCGAATCGTGCCTTCGGTGCTGCTCACCGACGCCACGTCAGGCGTTTCGTATTGAACAGTAAACGTCGAGGCGTTGGCACCTGCGATCGTCGCGTCGGGCGTGTCCGGCGTACCCATCGTCTCCAGCAATGGCGCTTCTTCGGTTGCCAGCAGCGACGGATCGACCGGCTGCTCGATCACCAGTGACGTATCAGGGCGCAGGCGGCCATTGGCGAGGGCTTCGGCAAACATCTGATCCAGCCGCCTCACGCCTTCATCCATCATCCGCGGAATGCCGGCGCTCGATCCAACGCGGAGTACGAAGTTGGACAGCGGGCGATTGTCAGGGCCGAAACGCGCCGAGAAATGGCCGATCACAGGCCCACCGGGCCACATCCGCTCCAGCCGGACCTGCGGCACGAGCACATCGGCCGCACCATATTGGTCAAGCAGCATGCGCCACCAGCGCCGGCCTGGCCGACCGGTTTGGCCATAGTTGAGCAACAGCGGATCCGCGCCCGATCCGCTGGGCCGCACATAATCTATTGCACTGCCGCCAGTCTGAAAGCGCGCCCAGGCTTTCTGCCACTCCGTGCGGGACTCGAAGCTTTGCGGTGACCCGCCTGACCATTGAACAGGGATGACAAGCAGCGGGGCCGAACGGATCGTCGAACCACTGACGCCAAGGATCTGACCAGCGCGAACCCGATCAAACAGAACGCCGAGCGTCGCGACGTAGCGGTTCGGACCGATCTGCTCATTCTCGATGACGATCGCGGCAACGATCGAATCGAGCGCCGAATCGCTGAGGCCCGGGGCGCCGCCGCCATGGACTTCGCTCCACAATTTTCGCCAGGCTTGCCTCTGAGCTTCGCGCCAGCCGCCATAACGAGCGGCATCGGCGGTCTTGGCCGCGATATCCACCTTGATGCCCGACTCCGCGAAATCCGAAGACCTGTCGACCGGCGGAACACCGCGGTCTCCCCCTTCGATCTGGGCGACAACAGCCGCGCCGAGCCCGGCCAATCCGAGCGCGAGGACAAGCGGAACAGGCCGCAAAAAACGGGAAAATTCAATCACGCGGCCCTTTTGGCGATGGAATCGTGGAATTCCAAGCGCGTTGTGGATAGCAGGGGCGCGATGACTCACAGACATAACCAATCTGAACCCTATACCTATGCCAAGGCAGGGGTTTCAATCTCCGCAGGAAATGCGCTTGTCAGGGCCATAGCCCCACTTGCCAAATCGACGCGGCGCCCCGGCGCGGACGCGGATCTCGGTGGATTCGGGGGTTTCTTTGACCTCAAGGCAGCCGGCTTCCGCGACCCCCTTCTGGTCGCCGCGAATGACGGGGTCGGGACGAAGCTGAAACTGGCGATTGATTCGGGGCGTCATGACGGTGTGGGAATCGATCTGGTCGCAATGTG
>JANLQV010000015.1:0-1929 GCA_031368025.1 Sphingomonadales bacterium
GAGGCGGTCGGCTTCGGCCATATGGATTTGAGTCACGTGTCGCGTCGCCACATCAATGGCAATTGCGACGTAACAAGTGCCGTCTAGCGGGTATGGTGCAGCAGCTTCGCCTCCGTAGCTTACGGGATAGGCAACTAGGAGAATGCGCCGCTCATCGTGGGAGAGTCGCTTGATGAGACCAGCGTAAGCAAGTGTCCCGGCTGGGTTTAGGAGCCAAGCCTTACCTCGGTCCCCGTAGCTGACCGTGTAGCCGCCCGGGAGGGTGGGAGACGCGCTGCACCCGCCGATGGCGGCAGTTGCAAGCATAAGAAGCAAGCCCCTAGACATGGATGGACTCTAGTGAGTCTAGTGTCCGCAATCCACCCCATCGCGGATGTCGTGATCGTTCCAACCCTACAGCACCAAATCCAGCGCATGCAGCCCCAGCCCCACCAGCCCGCCGACCAGCGTCCCGTTGATCCGGATATATTGGAGGTCGCGCCCCACGGCATTCTCGACCCGCTCGGTCACCCGCCCGACGTCCCAGCTGCGCACCGTGTCTGATACCAGCCGGACGATATTGTCTCCATAGCTTGCGGTGGCGCCCACGGTCGCGCGGCGGGCGAAGCGGTTGATCGTTTCGCGCAGGGCAACGTCCTGCTGGAGGGTGGTGCCAAGCTGGCGCAGCGCATCGCCGAACTTGCCGGCCATCGCCTTGTCGGGGTCGCGTGCCGCCTTGAGCAGCGCGCCGCGCGCCTGTTGCCACAGCCCGTCGATCCAGCGTTGCATCGCCGGATTTTCGACAATCTCATCCTTCAGCCGCCGCACTTTATCCTGCATGTCCGGATCATGCTGGAGGTCATGGCCAAGATCGGCCAGCAAGCCATCGACTCGCAGGCGGAGCGGATGATCAGGATAATCCGCCATGTCGTAAAGCAGCTTGTTGAGCCCGTTGATCACGGCTTCGGCGACATTTTCATCGAGCCCGGTCCAGCGCAGGATGCGGCCCGCGCGCTCATGCACCATCTCGCGGATGATCTCCTCGTTCGAGGCGACCACCAGCGCGGCGCGATTGATGATGCCATCGAGTAGCGGGATGTGCCGCCCCTCCGCTATTGCCGCCTCCAGAGATTGCCCGAGCAACGGCGAGACTTCGAGCGCGCGGATGCGATTGGCAATCGCGCCCTTGGCCATCCCGCCCAGCCGGTCATCATCAAGCGCATCGAGAACATCGGCGAGCAGTCGCGAGGCTCCCTCACGCATGCGTCCGGCCCCACCATGATCGGGGTCTGCGAGGAAACGCCCTGCAGCAGCCGCCACATCCATGTTCCGCATCCGCCGAGCAACCACGGCGGGGGTGAGGAAATTATCCTTGAGGAACTGGGCGAGCGTATTGCCGATCCGGTCCTTGTTGCGCGGGATGATCGCGGTGTGCGGAATCGGCAAGCCCAGCGGGTGGCGGAACAGTGCCGTCACCGCAAACCAGTCCGCCAGCCCGCCGACCATTGCGGCTTCGGCAAAGGCTTTCACAAAGCCGATGGCCGGGTGCAGATCGACGAACACGCGGGCAACCAGGTAAATGCCCGCCATCACCACCAGCATGCCGGTGGCCATGCGTTTCATGCCTGTCGCCCCGTTCTGGACCGGAAACCGGACGGGTGCCTTAAACAGGGTGTGACGCTTGACCGCTATTGAGGCTACTCTGCGGGCTGGATGGCGTCATCGGGACGCCGCCGGAACCGGCCGCCCAGCCGCCGCCAGAAACCCTTGGCCAACAGCCGGGGCGGGCGTGACGGCTGTTCGCCATCCCCGCCTGTCGTCAGCCAGTAGGAGAGCCAGGGTCCAACCCGCGCCTCAGCACCCACCGCATGGCTGAACGAGGCTGGAACAATCAAGAGGGTAAGAATCGTCGACACGATCAGCCCGCCGATCACCGTGACACCCATCGGC
>JANLQV010000054.1:0-2581 GCA_031368025.1 Sphingomonadales bacterium
TTTTGTTCAGACGTAACGGTTCCGTTTGGCTCTCCTGGTGAGACAATCTTGGCCGGCTCTCCTAGCCTCGTATAGGCTTCGCCGACGACGTAGTTTTTGAACGGCACAATGCCATTGTTATAGCCCGCTCCACCCCAGAGCATCGCCCCAGAGGCCATCAGCGATCGCTCCGCGGCTTCGATGGTATCCATATGGCAGGCCCCGCAGCTATCGCGCACGACGCGGTAGTCGGAGGGGTTCATGAAGCGGATAAATTCTGGCGATTCCTTGTTCAACAATGTGTAGCTGCGCCTGGGATTGGCAGACGAAGGCCAGTGCCAGCCTTCGGGGTAGCGCGGAAGGACATGCGCCTTGTCACGCAAGGCGATATAGGCCGGATCGTTGAAATCGAGCGAGGGGGTCGTCAGGCGAATGCCTGCATTGCCGCCGTGGCAATCGGTGCACCCGAGCACGACCGCTTCTGTGCGGTGCATCGTCCATGCATCGGATGCCGTATGGCAGGAAATGCATCCCGCGCTCTTGCCAGCGGCATCCTCCTTGGACTGAGTTTCCGGCGACGGGGGCGCAAAAACAGCCGAATAATCTCGCTTGACCGGTTTTTCTCCCTCGGACGCGAGCAACTGGACCCCGCCCACGAGTAACAGGACAAGGAGCACCGGTGCCATCAGCCAGAACCGCCATGCGGAAGAGGATATGTTCAACCGCGCCAGCATCAAAAGCTCACAATCCCGTTGAACAGAACCGAGTAATAGCGATCATTGCGACGGGCATTCGTGAACAGGTCTCTAAATCCCTTGCCCGGGTCGAGCACTGCAGCCGAAAGGCGGAAGACGACATTCTGAATGGCCTTTGGTCGATAGATTGCTGCGGCTGACACATCCCACCCAATATCCCTGGGGATGCTGCCTTCGACGCGGAGCGCCTGGAGCGTGGCCGTGTTCTGGAACCAGAGGTGGTTGACGTTGGTGGACAGACGAAACTTGGGCGTAATGTCAAAATCCGCGCCTGCCCCCAAAAGCATCGTCCCAGGGTTGTTGAAATTGGATTGGCCCTGTTCCTTCGACGAACGCAGCGAGTTCAAAATGCCATTGCGACCGTTGATCCCGATGACGCGCCCGCCGCCGGCAAAGGGAATGGTCTGGCGGATCCAGTAGCTGGTGTCGGCACCTGCAAAAATCGGATTTTCGAAGATCGCGTCAAAACCGGTTTCCTTATTGTCAAACGGCTTGGAATCGCCGCTCGCATAAAGGCCCGACAGCCGGACGCGCACCCAGTTGAAATCCATGCTCGATTCTGCGGCAAAGAAAGTGCTCCGGATATTCGCCCTTCGCGACGTAAACAGGCTGTTACGGTCCCGCCCTAGTGCAAGATAGGCGCTGCTCGTCAGGTTGATGCGCCCGAAATGGCCATCGTTCGAGTAGCCGAGATAGACGACATCATATTGCCGGGGCCGCAAATTGCCGAGCAGGGCAGGCCGGACCGGAAAGCCATTGTCATCGACCTCGATCATGGTCTCCCGGTTCATATTGTAGGTGACTGAAACCTGGCTTGTCAGCCCCACGACCGGAAAATCCTGGCGATAGAGATTGGCATGGAACACGAAATCATTGCGCGGGCGCTGCACGACCGAGTTCAGGCCCGAATTCGTATCTTTTTCCAACCGCCAGAACGCCGCCAGATTATACTGGAACCGGTTATTGTCGCGGTTGCCGAAGAAGCGCACACCAAGCTGTTGGTCATTGAACAAAAAGCCACGGAAATCCGCCTGAAATGGCTGGATACCAACCCGCACGGAATCGAAATCGTAACGATCGGAAACGTTGCGGATGTGATAATCGACAAAGGCTTCCTGGACGCCCAGAAAGTGGTCATAGCGGCGGCTTTTCTTCGAAGGTTCCACGAACAGTACGCGCTTTTCCGGCACGTTCACATAATTTCCCTGAAGCGCCAGTGCCACGCGATATTCGATTTCGGGCGGCTTGAAGGCCGTTGAGCCCTTGAGCAAAGATGCGCTGAAGATAAAGGTCTGCGCAAGAACTTCGCTGTGGCTGCGACCGAAAACATCAAGGCTGCCGGGCCGTTCGGTCGTCTGGACACCCACAGGAATGGGAAAGGAGCGCGGCTCAATGACCGTGTCCGATGTGCCCCCCAGAACGAGGAACCACTCATTGCTCTTCAGGCCCAATATTCCCGGCGTGTGGCATTTTGGAAGGCCTACCGCCGCGCGACGCTCTTTTTCCTCCTGCGTTGGCAGGCAGAGCGGACGATCGCCCTTATAGGTATTCTGGTTATAGGGATCGAGGAAATGCTCCTTGTGGGCCAGCCCAAGCGTTTCCGACAGGCGCCAGCGATCAGGCACCGGAAAATCGGGATCACCCGGAAACGCCTCTGGCGGGGGCGCCCTCACTGCGCCGATATTCTCTTGTGTGACTCGGTCTGGCAAATGTTTTGGCGCTCCGGGTCGCCGCCGACCGTCGAGGAGCGTTTCATCGGCGCTGATCCCGTCATCCTGGCCTGTCGCGTCGGGTTGCGGCGCTGGCGCTGCATTCTCCCCCGGTGCCGCTCCTTCGTCGGGACCACC
>JANLQV010000066.1:0-2700 GCA_031368025.1 Sphingomonadales bacterium
ACGCGCAGCACCAGCCGCAGTCCGGATCCGTTCGGGCTGAGTCGCTAGCCAATCTGGAAAGGCGGATTTGGAAACGAACGCGATCGTCCGTGCGGGTTGCCCCTGATCGGGCTGGAGGAGGGCGGCAAAATCAGTCATGACTCTCCAATGCCAATCTGACGCCGTCCCGTCGAGCCGTTTGATTGGGAACGCACACTGCGCTAACAAACCGGAATGATCGCTGACAATGCCCGGCAGGTTGCTGCACTGCCCTATCGAACGAGTACGCAGGGCCATGTAGAAGTCATGCTGATCACATCGCGCGACACCAAACGCTGGGTTATTCCCAAGGGTAATCTGGTCAAAGGCCTCAAGCCGCACGAAGCCGCCGCCGAGGAAGCCTTTGAGGAAGCGGGATTGAGCGGAATTGGATGCCCCGCCGCGCTCGGCACGTTCAACTATGAGAAACGCCTGTCAAACGGCGATTTTCGTCCAACTGATGTCCATGTTTTTCCGCTTGCCGTAACCAGACAGGCCGAATCCTGGCCCGAGCTTGGCGAACGCGAGTGTTGCTGGTTCAGCTTGACCGACGCAGCCCATGCCGTCAACGAACCCGAGTTGAAGATCATGATTGCCGAATTCCGAATGCCAACGCCATCCGCTGTATATGGCAGGGGCTGGATATTGAGTGGGGAACGTCAAAATGGGGAAGGGGTCGCAATCATGCGCTGGTTTCAGGCGTTGATGCCCAAGCAAGGGCGATTTTTCGAACATTTTGAGGCGCACGCGGCGACCCTGGTGGCGGGCGCCGATTCGCTCGGCAAGCTCCTGCACGGTGGCGGCGACGTCGCGACCTATTGCGCCGAAATCGAGTCCCACGAACACGACGCCGATGAAATCATCCGCGAAGTTCTGCGCGATGTGCATCGCACTTTCATTACGCCGTTCGATCGCACTGCGATTACTGACCTGATCGGTTCGATGGACGATGCGATCGATCAGATGAACGCGGCAGCCAAGACAATTTCGCTCTACGGTGTAACCGAGTTCGATCCGCAGATGCGGGATATGGGCGGAATCATCGTCGAAGCCGCGCGCCTGACCGAGGAAGCGGTGCCCTTGCTCCGCGATGTCAGCCGCAACGGATCGCGCCTGATTACATTGACCGGGCGGCTGGTGCAGATCGAAGGTCATGCCGACGAGATCCACGAGGCAGGCCTGAAAGCGCTTTTCGCTGAAAAGGGAAGAACCGACCCGATGAGCTTCATGATTGGGCGGGAGATTTACGGAAATCTCGAAAAGGTCGTCGACAAGTTCGAGGACGTCGCAAACGAGATCCAGGGGCTTGTTCTCGATCACGCCTGACAAGGGGATATTGGATGCATGAGCTGGCGTTTCCGCTGCTCGTTGGCCTGATCGTTGTTGCACTGGCGTTCGATTTTCTGAACGGCCTGCACGATGCGGCAAACTCGATCGCGACCGTTGTGGCCACGCGCTTGTTGAGCCCGGTCAAGGCCGTTGCCTTTGCGGCCTTCTTCAATTTTGCGGCCTATTTCCTCTCGGTGATCTTTCCCAGCCTCCACAAGGTTGCCGAAACGATCGGCAAGGGGATCATCGACAAGGACCTTGTGACTCCATCCGTGGTCTTTGGTGCGCTGATCGGCGCGATGTTCTGGAACATCGTCACCTGGTGGCGCGGCATCCCCTCATCCTCCAGCCATGCTCTGGTTGGCGGGCTGGTCGGTGCCGGTGTGGCCCATGCCGGGATCAGCGGTATCCAGTGGACCGGGCTCAACAAGACGGTGATCGCAATCTTCCTGTCACCGATGCTTGGCATGCTGATCTCGATGCTGATCATGCTCGCGTCGAGCTGGATTTTCAAAAGCGCCACGCCGCGCGGCGCCGAGCGTAATTTCAGGGTGCTGCACCTGATTTCATCGGCAACCTATTCGATCAGCCACGGCCTCAACGATGCCCAGAAAACGATGGGAATTATCACTGTGCTGCTCTATTCAACAGGCTATCTCCAGGGCGATTTTCGTGTTCCCCATTGGGTTGCAATAAGCTGTTACATTGCCATTTCTCTGGGCACCCTGTCGGGTGGCTGGAAGATCATCCAGACGATGGGCACGCGGATCACGAAATTATCCCAGCATCAAGGTTTCAGCGCATCGCTTGGCGGCTCGATCATGGTTTTTGCGGCATCGCTCCTTGGCATCCCGGTTTCGACGACGCACACGATCACCGGATGTATCATCGGTGCGGGAACCGCACGGCGGACGTCTGCGGTTCGCTGGGGGGTGGCGAGCAATGTCGTGACCGCGTGGATCATCACCATCCCGGCCTCCGCCGCCGTCGGCGCACTCTTCTATGGCCTGACGACGCTTTTCTAGCAGGGCACGCCAAACAGGTCATGATCGTCGGCGTCTTCGATTGTCGCGGAGACAATATCACCAGGTGCCAGGTGCTTTGCATCGCGCAGGAACACTGTGCCGTCGATCTCTGGTGCGTCTGCCTTTGAACGGGCATTCGCCCCGCCATCTTCATCCACTTCATCGACAATCACGACGAGGGTCTTGCCAATTTTTGCAGCCAGCTTGGCGGCTGAAATCGCTGCCGTCTTTTCCATGATCCGGGCATAGCGTTCCTCTTTCACTGCCTCTGGCACCGGGTTGGGAAGGGCATTGGCCGGCGCCCCCTCGACCGGTTCGAACCGGAATG
>JANLQV010000077.1:0-3238 GCA_031368025.1 Sphingomonadales bacterium
CACTTTAACAAATTGAGACGCGCCGCCATCGGGCAAGTCATCGCGATCAACCGATGTCACCACGATATGCTTCAAACCCAGTTCGGCCGCAGCATCGGCGACATGCTGAGGCTCGGATGTATCGACTGCCCGCGGCATGCCCGTCTTAACGTTGCAAAAGGCGCAGGCCCGGGTGCAGGTATCGCCAAGAATCATGACCGTCGCGTGCTTCTTGCTCCAGCATTCGCCAATGTTCGGGCACGCCGCTTCCTCACAAACGGTAGCAAGTTTCAAACGACGCATCAGCGCCTTGGTCTCGGCAAAGCCGACCGAAGTGGGAGCCTTCACCCTGATCCAGTCAGGTTTGCGGACGCGTTCGTGCTGGGCAGGCATGTTCATGGCGTCGCCTTAGCGCCAGTCTCGTGCACTTGCCACCCCCTGCTCCCTCTCCTAACGAGCATTTCATGACTGATTTTTCTGATTTGATCACTGGCTATAGTCGCTTTCAGCGTGAGGGTTGGGCGACGCAACGTGATCGTTGGGCCGAACTGGCCGAAGGGCAATCGCCAGATATCATGGTGATTGCTTGCTCGGACAGCCGCGTTGACCCGTCGATCATTTTCGATGCATCTCCAGGCCAGATGTTTGTCGTCCGCAACGTCGCCAACCTGGTTCCGCCGTTTGAACTGGGCGGCGGACGTCATGGCGTGTCGGCCGCACTGGAATTCGCAGTCACACAGCTTGAAGTGGCTGAAATCCTGGTTATGGGACACGGTGCCTGCGGCGGCTGCGCGGCTGCGCTTTCCCAGAATTTCAAGGATGCCAAGCCCGGCGAAGGCGGCTTCATTTCGCGCTGGATAGCCATGCTTGATGATGCGCGGGAATTGGTGGTCCATCGGCATGGCACCGAACCGACGCCCGCCGCGATTCGCGCAATGGAGCATGAAGCAGTTAAGGTCAGCATCATGAACCTTCGGACATTCCCATGCGTCCAGGAACGCGAGGCCGCTGGACAAATCCGGATCCACGGCGCCTGGTTTTCGATCGACGAGGGGGTGTTATTTGTGCTGGACGATACCAGCGGAAATTTCCGCCCTGCCTGAGCCGCGCGCTATGACGCAGCCGGTTTCAGCAAATAGTGGCTGACGCCCCAGATGTTCCCGCCGCTGTGCCCGAACAATCCCGCCGTCGCGAGGTAGAAGAGCCGCCAACGGCGCTCCCACAACGGCGCGTCCGTTCCATAAACGGCTTTCAGGATGGCCCTGATTTCGACAATGTTCCGGTCAAAATTGGCCAGCCAGTCTCGCGCCGTGTGCGCATAGTGACGCCCGTTCCACCGCCATTGTTCCTCGATCGTGAAATGCTGCGGGAAACGCCAGAGCAGCTTTTCGGCTGGCATGAGGCCGCCTGTGAAGAAATGTTGCGCGATCCAGTCGGCGGGGTTGCGGTGATCGAAACGGTAGCTGGTCGTCGCATGAGTGAAGATGTGGACAAACAGTCGCCCGTCTGGCCTGAGCCAGCCCCGCGCACGGCTGAGAAGCGCATCCCAATTGGCCATATGTTCGAACATTTCGACCGAAACGATGCGATCAAACGGGTTTTCGGAAACAAAATCGTTCATGTCGGCGGTGATGACGCGCAGGTTGGAAAACCCGCGAGCGCGCGCGATCCCCTCAATATAGGCCCGTTGTGACGCCGAATTCGAAACGGCTGTAATCCGCGCTGTCGGTAAATATTCGGCCATATAGAGGCTCAATGAACCCCAGCCGCAGCCCAGTTCGAGAATATCTTGCCCGTCCACAAGCCCGGCGCGTTTGAGCGTCACAGCCATTGCGGCGTCTTCGGCTTCGGCGAGCGTTGCTGAGGTGCCCTTGTAGAAGCAGGCGCTATATTTGCGCCTCGGCCCGAGCGTGAGCGCGAAGAATTCGGCGGGCAGTTCATAATGCTGTGTATTGGCCGTGTCCGCATGCTCGGCGATCGGATGTGCCGACATCGCCCCCACAAAGGCTTTTTCGCCCGTCGCGCCTTGCCCCGCCAGCCTCCGCGCCGTTTGGTTGCAAAGGATCCAGATGCCCAGCCGCGTAATGAAATCGGGCAGGTCTGTGCGTTCGACCCAATGGGTCAGGCGCGCAATCAATTCCGGCTGCATCGTCCCCAACATCAAATTCTCCTTCGCAATCTTAAGCCCGTCAACATCCATTCCCGCGTTTGGACGGTATTGGATGCATCGAGGCCGCGTTTTTGATCGCTTCGAGGTAAACCGAAGTTGGAACGAGACGCGTGGAAAAGGCAGACGGACAGCGCATCGCTGTGGTGGGAAGCGGGATTTCAGGGCTTGGCGCGGCATGGCTGCTTGATCAGCATCACGACGTTACCCTGTTTGAGCGTGACGCCCGTGCGGGCGGACACAGCCGCACGATCGACGTCGATATGGGCGGCGGACGTCACATCCCGGTCGATACCGGCTTCATCGTCTACAACGAAACGACGTATCCCAACCTCAGCCGCCTGTTCGCGCATCTTGGCGTGGTGACCAAAGCGTCGGACATGTCATTCGCTGTCTCGCTCGACGATGGCGCGCTTGAGTATTCGGGCGGTTCGGACATGAAGGGGCTCTTCGCGCAGCGGATCAACCTGATCAGCCCGCGTTTCTGGTCGATGTTGCTCGATCTGTTCCGCTTCTACCGTGAAGCACCGGCGCATGCCGGAAAGCTTGGGCTCGCGACGCTTGGGGAATTCCTTGCGCAACACCGTTATGGCAAGGCCTTTCGCGACGATCACTTGCTGCCGATGGCGGCGGCGATATGGTCAGTGCCTGCACCTGCGATCCTCGACTATCCCGCCGAAGCATTCATCCGTTTTTGCGAGAATCACGGGCTGCTCAAGATCAAGGATCGTCCCCGCTGGCGCACGGTTGAGGGCGGCAGCCGCACTTATGTAGAAGCGATTCTCGCGCAATTCAGCGGGCGAACTTGCCTGAACCGGGGTGTGGCGGCGATCGAACGGATTGCCGGGCGTGTCGCGATCACGGATATGGATGGCGAAACCGAATGGTTCGATCATGTCGTGATCGCCGCCCATGCCGATCAGGCGCTCGCCATGCTCGCCGATCCGTCTGACGCCGAGCGCAGCCTGCTCTCAGCCTTTCGTTACAGCCGCAACGCCGCTGTGCTCCACGACGATCCTGCATTGATGCCCAAGCGCCGCCAGACCTGGTCAAGCTGGAACTATCTCGGTCGTCGCAAACCCAACAGCCAGA
>JANLQV010000281.1:0-5894 GCA_031368025.1 Sphingomonadales bacterium
CCGGTCACGTCACGCGAAGAAGAAGAGGTAGTCATGGCCCGCTCCGTCTGGAAAGGTCCTTTTGTAGACCTTCATCTCCTGAAAAAGGCCGAAACCACGCAGGAAGCTGGTGGCCGTGCGCCGATCAAAACCTGGTCGCGCCGCTCCACGATCCTGCCGCAGTTCGTTGGTCTCACGTTCAACGTCTATAATGGCCGTAAATTCGTTCCCGTCTCGGTGAACGAAGATATGGTTGGCATGAAGCTCGGCGAATTCGCGCCCACGCGCTATTTCCCCGGCCACGCATCAGACAAGAAGGGCAAACGCTGATGTCCAAATCAGTCTCCCCCCGCAGGGTCGGTGAGAAAGAGGCTTTGGCCGTGGGCACGACGATTCGTGGTTCCGCACAGAAGCTGAACCTCGTCGCCGCACTCATCCGCAACCGCAAGGTTGGTGATGCGTTGAACATCCTGAGCTTTTCGAAGCGCGCGATGGCCATCGACGTGAAGAAGGTGCTCGCCAGCGCGATCGCCAACGCCGAGAATAATCACAATCTCGATGTGGATGCGCTCGTCGTCCATGAAGCGAGCGTGGGCAAGGCGCTCTCGATGAAGCGATTTGCGACCCGCGCGCGTGGTCGTTCGTCGCAGATCGTCAAGCCGTTCAGCCGGCTGCGTGTGGTTGTCCGTGAAGTCGAAGAAGAGGACGCCTGATATGGGTCAGAAATCAAATCCGATCGGGCTCCGCCTCCAGATCAATCGCACTTGGGATAGCCGCTGGTATGCGGAAGGGGCCGACTATGGCCGCCTGCTTCTCGAAGATCTCGCGATCCGCGCCTATATCATGAAGACGCTGCCCCAGGCTGCGATCTCCAAGGTCGTGATCGAACGTCCGGCCAAGCTGTGCCGCGTGTCCATCTATGCTGCGCGCCCCGGCGTGATTATCGGCAAAAAGGGCACAGACATCGAAAAGCTGCGCAAGATGCTCGGCACGATGACCTCTTCGGATGTTTCGCTGAACATTGTCGAGATCCGCAAGCCCGAAGTCGATGCCAGGCTCGTCGCACAAGGCGTCGCCGATCAGCTTGAACGCCGTATCGCTTTCCGTCGTGCCATGAAGCGCGCGGTCCAGTCAGCGCTGCGTCTGGGTGCCGAAGGCATCAAGATTACTTGTGGCGGCCGTCTCGGTGGGGCTGAAATTGCCCGCACCGAATGGTATCGCGAAGGCCGCGTTCCGCTGCACACACTGCGTGCGAACGTCGATTATGCCGAAGCGACTGCGCACACGGCTTATGGCGTTTGCGGGATCAAGGTCTGGATCTTCAAGGGCGAAATTCTGGGTCATGATCCGATGGCAACTGACCGGCTGATGATGGACGCGCAAACGTCCGGCGTCCGGCCTGCGCGTTAAGAGAGAGCAAGAACAATGCTGCAACCAAAACGCACCAAATTCCGCAAGGCGCACAAAGGCCGCATCCACGGCGATGCTGCTGGCGGGACCACGCTGAACTTCGGTTCCTACGGCCTCAAGGCAATGGAGCCGGATCGGATCACGGCGCGCCAGATCGAAGCAGCACGTCGCGCGATCACGCGTCACATCAAGCGTCAGGGGCGTTTGTGGATCCGGATTTTCCCCGACGTGCCGGTTTCGTCAAAGCCTGCCGAAGTCCGCATGGGTAAAGGTAAGGGCGCGCCCGAATTCTGGGTCGCGCGCGTCAAGCCCGGTCGTATTCTTTTTGAACTGGACGGCGTTCCCGGCCCGCTGGCAGCAATTGCCTTTCAGCGCGCGGCGATGAAATTGCCGATCAAGGTCAAGGTGGTTGCCCGTCTGGGCGACACCTCGCATCTGGGAGCAAAGTGATGACGAAAATCGCTGATCTGAAGGTGAACACCGACGACCAGCTCGTCGAGCAGCTTGTCGAGCTGAAGCGTGAGGCATTCAACTTGCGTTTCCAGGCCGCGACAAACCAGCTCGAAAAGCCGGCCCGCGTTCGCGTGGTGCGTCGCACCATTGCGCGCATCAAGACGCTCCAGTCCCAGCGCACCAGCGCTGCGGCCAAGGCTTGAAGGAAGACACGATGCCAAAACGTATCCTGACTGGAACCGTCGTGTCCGACAAGGCCGACAAGACCGTCGTAGTGAAGGTCGAGCGCAAGGTGAAGCATCCGCTTTACGGCAAGATCATTCGCCGCTCGAAAAAATATCACGCACATGACGAGGCTAATACCTTCAAGGAAGGCCAGATTGTGCGGATTGAAGAATGCGCGCCGATTTCAAAGCTGAAATCCTGGCGCGTGGTCGATGGCGGTGGCGCGGCCACCCCCGCTGAGCTGGAGGCCTGATCCATGATCCAGATGCAGTCAAATCTCGAAGTTGCCGATAACTCTGGCGCAAAGCGTGTCCAGTGCATCAAGGTGCTTGGTGGCTCGAAGCGCCGTTTTGCTGGCGTGGGCGATGTGATCGTTGTTTCGATCAAGGAAGCCCAGCCACGCGGCAAGGTGAAGAAGGGTGATGTGCACCGTGCCGTTATCGTTCGCACCGCCAAGGACATTCATCGCGCTGACGGTTCGACGATCCGGTTCGACACCAATGCCGCCGTTCTGGTCAACAAGAATGAGGAGCCGATTGGCACGCGCATTTTTGGCCCGGTGGTGCGTGAGCTTCGTGCGAAGAATTACATGAAGATCATTTCGCTCGCGCCGGAGGTGCTGTGATGTCGGCAGCAAAAATCAAAAAGGGTGACAAGGTTGTCGTCCTGTCTGGCAAGGACAAGGGCAAGCATGGCGAAGTCGTGCTGTCCATGCCCAAGGAAGGCAAGGTTGTTGTTTCGGGCGTGAATATCGCGACTCGCCACAAGAAGCCGACCCAAACCGACCCCCAAGGTGGCCTGGAACGCCGTGAAGCACCGCTTCACATTTCCAAGGTCGCGATTGAGGATCCCAAGACGGGCAAACCGACGCGCGTCCGTTTCGATATGAAGGACGGCAAAAAGGTCCGTGTGGCCGTGAAGTCCGGGGAAGTGATCAATGGCTGATTCCAAATACAAGGCCCGGATGCATGGCATCTATGAGGCAACGATCGTCAAGGCGATGACGGAGAAGTTCGGTTATACGAACGCGCTCCAGGTTCCGCGTCTTGAAAAGATCGTGATCAACATGGGTGTGGGCGAAGCGACCCAGGACAAGAAAAAGGTCGATATTGCGGCTGGCGAAATGCAGCAGATTGCTGGCCAGAAGCCCGTGATCATCAAGGCCAAGAAGTCCGTCGCCCAGTTCAAGCTGCGCGAAGGCATGCCAATCGCCTGCAAGGTCACGTTGCGCCGTGAGCGGATGTACGAGTTTCTCGATCGTCTGATCACCATCGCGCTGCCTCGCGTCCGCGATTTTCGCGGCCTGAACCCGAAGTCGTTCGATGGCCGCGGCAATTTTGCCCTCGGCTTGAAGGAACAGCTGGTTTTCCCGGAAATCAGCTATGACCAGATCGACAAGGTGCGTGGGATGGACGTGATCGTCACGACCACAGCGACGACTGATGACGAAGCGCGTGAGTTGCTCCGTTTGTTCGGCTTCCCTTTCCCAATTGAGGAAACTCAAGAAAAGCAGGCGGCGTGATATGGCTAAAGTGAGTTCCATCAACAAGAACGAAAAGCGCAAGAAGCTGGTGAAGAAATATGCCGGCCGCTACGCACGCCTCAAGGCGATTGCCAATGACAAGTCTCAGGACGATGGTGATCGTCTGATGGCGCGTCTGAAGCTCGCGGAAATTCCGCGGAACGGCAATCCGACGCGGGTACGCAATCGCTGCGAGCTGACCGGTCGTCCGCGCGCTTATTATCGCAAGTTCCGTCTGTGTCGCATTCAGCTGCGTGATCTGGCCAATAAGGGCCTGATCCCCGGTGTGACCAAGTCGAGCTGGTAAGGGTTTAACGAGATGTCATTGACCGATCCACTGGGTGATATGCTCACCCGCATCCGCAACGGACAGCGCGCCAAGAAGGACAGCGTCATGACGCCGGCTTCGAAGCTGCGGGCCAACGTTCTCGAGGTGCTCAAGCGCGAAGGCTATATCCGCGGCTATTCGGAAGAAGAGCTTGCGGGCCATGCTGGCTTGCGCGTTGAGCTGAAATATTTCGAAGGGCAGCCTGCGATCAAGCATGTCGCTCGCGTGTCCAAGCCTGGCCGCCGGGTCTATTCGGGTTCGTCCGAATTGCCTCGCGTTCGCAATGGCCTGGGCATTGTCATCGTCTCGACGCCAAAGGGTGTTCTGTCCGACGCGGAAGCGCGCGATCAGAATGTCGGCGGCGAAGTGCTGGCGGAGGTATTCTGATGAGCCGCACAGGCAAAAAACCGGTATCGCTTCCGGCAGGTGTCACCGCCTCGCTTGAGGGCGGGTTAATTTCGGTCACGGGCCCCAAAGGAGCGTTGTCGCTCGCGATGGAAAACGAAGTCACCTACGCGCTTGAAGATGGCATGCTTTCAGTGAAGCCTGCCAATGAAACCAAGCGTGCCCGTTCGTTCTGGGGCATGCAGCGTACGCTGATCCAGAATTTGGTGACGGGTGTCACGGTCGGTTTTTCCAAGACGCTCGAAATCACCGGCGTTGGGTATCGTGCCAACTCGCAGGGTCGCAAGCTGAAGCTCCAGTTGGGCTATAGCCATGATGTCGATCTCGACGTGCCCGAAGGTCTTGAGGTCAAGACGCCGGATCAGACGACAATCGAGATTTCAGGCATCGACGCCCAGAAAGTCGGCCAGTTCGCGGCGGAAATCCGTCGCTGGCGCAAGCCGGAGCCTTACAAGGGCAAGGGCATCAAATATCGCGGCGAATATATCTTCCGCAAAGAGGGTAAGAAGAAATAATGGCCAAGCTGTCACTTTTCGAAAAGCGGCGTCGCCGCGTTCGTACATCATTGCTGGCCAAGCGTGGCTTGCGCGCCCGTTTGTCGGTGCATCGTTCGGGCCGGCATATCTATGTGCAGGTCATCGACGACGAAGCCGGCAAGACTTTGGTCGCCGCTTCGACGCTTGAAAAAGATGCGCGCGCCAAAACGGGTGCAACAATGGATGCTGCAACTGCGGTGGGCAAGACGATTGCCGAGCGCGCCAAGAAAGCTGGCGTCACCAAGGTTGTGTTCGATCGCGGAGGCTTTTTGTATCACGGGCGCGTCAAGGCGCTCGCTGAAGCGGCCCGCGAAGGCGGATTGGAGTTCTGATAAATGGCTGACGAAACCGAAAACCAGGGCGCTCAAATCGCCGTAGACGCTGTTGCTGCACCCGAAGCGGCCCCCGAAGGTCGTGGTCCTCGTGGTGGTCGCGGACGCGGCGGCGGTGATCGTGGCGGCGGCGGCGCTGGCCGTGGCGGTCGTGATGGCAATAATCGCGGACGCCGTGATGATCGTCGTGGCCAGGGCGCCGAAGACGGTGGCGAAGAGCTGATCGAAAAGCTTGTCCATATCAACCGCGTCTCGAAAACGGTGAAGGGCGGCAAGCGCTTCGGCTTTGCAGCACTCGTCGTGGTCGGCGATGGCAAGGGTCGGGTCGGCCATGGCCATGGCAAGGCACGCGAAGTGCCTGAGGCGATCCAGAAGGCTACGGCTGCGGCGAAGAAGGCGATGATCCGCGTTCCGCTTCGTGAAGGCAGGACGCTCCACCACGATGGCCGCGGCCATTTCGGTGCGGGTCTCGTCCATGTCCGCTCGGCTCCTCAGGGAACCGGCATTATTGCGGGTGGCCCAATGCGCGCCGTGTTCGAATCGCTCGGCGTTGCCGATGTGGTGACCAAGTCGACCGGCACGTCGAACCCCTACAACATGATCCGGGCGACGTTCGAAGCGCTCAAGGAACAGACCAGCCCTAAATCGGTGGCGCAGCGTCGTGGCAAGAAGATTGCAGACCTGCTCGGCCGTGGCGGTTCGCA
>JANLQV010000128.1:0-3816 GCA_031368025.1 Sphingomonadales bacterium
CGCGTTCCTGGTCAGCTATACCTGCGACCTCATGCCGAGCGAGGAACAGCTGGTCGCGATCCGCAGCTGGATCGAGCGCGGCGGGCGCTGGCTGGCGCTTCACGGCACCAATTCGATCCTCGCCTTTACCGAGGCCGGGGTGGCGACCCCCGAGACCCGCTCGGACGCAATGGAATTGCTCGGTACCCAGTTCAAGGCCCATCCTCCCATCGGCACGTTCAACGTCGAGGTGACCAATCACGAGCATGAATTGACGCGCGGTATCGTTGACTTCGTGACCGAAGATGAACTCTATCTGTCACACACGACAGCCGAGATCGACATATTGCTCCAGACCCGCTTTGAAGGCGAGGCTACGGGTTTTGTCGATCATACATGGCCCGAAACGGCGGTTCCCCTCCTCTACACCCGCGACATGGGCAAAGGCCGTATCGTCTATAACGCACTCGGCCATTGCCGGGGCCATTATGACTTGCCGGGAATGCAGGATTTTTACCCGGTGCCGGAGCGCTGTTCCTGGAATTATCCGGTCTATTATGACTTGTTAAGACGCGGGATCACTTGGGCCATGCGCATTGGCGCGTGACGCACCGGGCTAACCATTGGTTCAACTGATTTGGTAGATTGAGTAGGTGACTCCGGTAGCCGCCTGCCGCCCGCTTCCCACGGCAACGACATCGTTGAGCCACCGGTATCGTTGTGCGCCACATTCGAATTTGGCCGTCATCGCAATCGAATATTCAGAAGCATCAAGCATGGCGCCCTTTTTGAAACGCTCCAAGGCTGGTGCTTCAGCGAGGAAGCGACCCTGATAGGTCAAGTAAATCAACGCGTCATCGTCGGTCTGCAGTATCAGCCTGACGTCAAGCAGCATGACCCCATCCGGCCGGTTGATCGCCCAGTCTGCGCCCGGAATAACAATGCCGTTCAGCCTATCCCCAGAAAAACTTCCTCCGGTAACCGTAGCAATGCGGCGCAAGCCAGCAGGCGTCTCTCCGATGACTTTTATGCCAACGAAGTCAACGTCAAGCGCCAGCGTTATGAGGTGAGAATGCGGTAACCCTGTCATTGGCTAAAACCTAACATGTCATCAGTTCAAGCGCAAAGGGAGTTGCTGGACGAACAATGCTGCGCACCGCCGCCCATGCTCCTGCCTTCTAGTTCACTGCCCGATCCTTGCCGGCCCAATAGGGCGCGCGCAATTCGCGACGCAGGATTTTTCCCGAAGGATTTCGTGGCAGCGCCGAAATGAAGTCGACTGATTTGGGGCATTTGTAGCCAGCAATATTTTGCCGGGCATGGGCGATGATCTCAGCCTCCGAAACCTCCGCACCTGCTTTCAAAACCACGAAGGCCTTGACAGCCTCGCCCCATTTTTCATCGGGCACGCCGATCACGGCCACATCTCCTACCAGCGGATGGCTATAAATGGCATTTTCGACTTCCGCCGGATAGACATTCTCACCGCCTGAAATGATCATGTCCTTCACCCGGTCGTGAATATAAAGATACCCGTCTTCATCGAAGTAGCCGGCATCGCCAGTACGCAACCAGCCTTCTTTGTCGATTGTCGCAGCCGTTGCTTCGGGCATATTCCAATAGCCCTTCATATTCTTGCGCGACCGGGTGGCGATTTCACCCACCTGTCGCGTTGGCACGATCTGGCCTGCCTCGTCGATTATCTTGACCTCTACTCCAATGAGCGGCTTGCCAACCGAGCGCATGCGCTCATTGCCATTGGGATCATGGTCTTCAGGGTTGAGAGCAACAATGGTCCCCGATGTTTCGGTCATCCCGTACATCTGGATAAAGCCGCAACCGAACACTTCAATGCTGCGCTTCATCAGATCAAGCGGGATGGGCGATGCGCCATACATAATGTATTTCAGTCGCGAAAAATCAATCTCGTTCACGCGCGGATGGTTGAGCATGATCTGGATGGCGGCGGGCACCATGAATATCTTGGAAATGCCATATTGCACGAGAAAGTCGAGGGCCATGCTGGGATCATATTCGCGCACCACCACCGCATGCGTGCCGCCATGCAGGATGCTGATACCATAGCCCGTTCCGCTGACGTGGAAACAGGGCATGGCCAGCAAGCTCGTTTCGCCGGGTTCGGAGCGCTGCCAATCCTCCATTGCGGCTTCTTCTTCCGGCGTTCGCTTTGTCAGGATCGATCCATGAGTCATGATCGCGCCTTTGGGATGGCCGGTCGTGCCTGACGTATAGAGCTGGACTGCATCATCACCAGCCAGACAGGCAATATTGCTGTCACCCTCGTCAAACCCATCGCGCCACGCGCGATAGTCGAGTATTTCACCAGCCGGGCCTTCTGAGCCGAAGATGGTTTCGACATGGGTAAGCAACGGCTTGATCTGGCGCATCAAGTCCGTGAACTCCGGGCCGATGAACAACACACGCGCCTGACAATCATTGACGATATACGACACCTCAGGGGGTGCAAGACGCCAGTTGATCGGCGTCATCACCGCGCCCACCTTGGCGACCGCTGCCAGAATCTCGAAATAAATATGCGAATTTTTGCCCATATAGGCGACCCGGTCACCGGGTTTAACGCCGAGCGAAATCAGGCCATTTGCGGCCTGGTTGCTGCGAAGATGCAGCTGGCCATAGGTCATCTCGTCGCCTTCAAAGGTGAAGGCAGTCTGATCGCCGCGCTCACGCGCCTGAAAACGGATGACATCGCCGATCGTAGTGATTTCAGATTGTTGCATAACGATTCCTATAGATGCCTCTGCCACCAACTCGCCCTACCATATTCACTAGCTGCCAAGGTGCATTGTCAAGCTAGGATGGCTGTCAGGGCAGACATGGTGAGGAGACGGGTCAATGGCATTGGTATCGGTGGTTTGTGCGACTGGCAGGCAAGGACTTGCGCAGGTTCGACAACTGGTGGCGGCAGGCTACAAGGTGCGCGCTCTATCCCGCAGCGAGAACCCCGATCTGGGGATGACCAATGCCGACATCGAAACGCGCCAGATGGATCTTTATGATCCCGCAAGCTATGTGTCCGCGCTCGAAGGATCCGATGCGGTTTTCTACACTCATCCGTTACAGGCGCGCGCGGATCGATCAACGCTCGCCGGCGCCGTCGGGCGAGCAGCGAAGGAAGTGGGTGCCAAGCGCTTCGTCTGGAACACGTCAAGCTGGATTCCCGACAAGCCGGGCGAGGCCCATACCTATGCCGGCAACACGGCCGGGATCAATGAGTTATGGCGATCAGGTGTGCCCGCGACTGTCTTTGGTTCGGTGCTGTTCATGGACAATCTGCTGACCAATTGGGCACGCCCGTTTATCGTGCATGAAAGTCGCTACGTCTATCCGCACAAGGCCCATCTCGAAGCAAACTGGATCAGCCTTGACGATGTGGGCAAGATCATGGTCGCTGCACTCGACAGGCCCGACCTTGAAGGGGCGTGGATGAATATCGGCGGCCCGCAGCGCCTGAAGCCGCCAGAGGTTGCCGCGACGCTGTCCCAGGTCTTCGGTCGCGAAATCAAATATGACCCCTGCACAGCCGAGGAATTTGGTGACCTTTTGGTGGCGGCTCTCGGTGACAGCATGGCTGAGGAGATGCGCGCGCCTTATTCGGCGGGCATTGCAGCCTTTTATAATTACAACAACACGGCCCCTACGCATCCGTTCAAGGTCAACACAGATTACATGCAGGAGAGATTGCCCGAGATCGAGTTTGAAACCTTGCTCGATTGGGCAAAGCGGCAGGACTGGTCAGACACGGCGCATCGGCCGTCAGCGGGATAAGGGGGATGACGAGGCTGGCTTAGACGTTGG
>JANLQV010000282.1:0-16240 GCA_031368025.1 Sphingomonadales bacterium
TGGTAGCTCGACAGTTCGAGGACGTAGACTCCGCCCTCGGGAAGTGCCTCCTGACCCAGAATCGGCAGGCCGATATTCCCGCCAAGCATCGTCGGGATGCCCGCCGTCTCAATGATATGGTGGATCAAGGCTGTCGTCGTAGATTTGCCGTTGGTGCCGGTAATGCCAACAACCTTGTGCGACGGAAGGCTGGCGCGCGCCTTTGAGAAGAGTTCGATATCCCCGATCAGGGGAACATGGGCGGCGAGAGCCTTGTCGGCGATCGGATGCCGGTTGATCGGCACGCCCGGAGACACCACCACGCCGTCAAACCCGGCAAGGTCAATCTCCAGCGGATCGGCAAGTGTCACGCCTTCGCCAACGGCGGCACGCGCCTCTTCCTTGTTGTCCCACGCCACAACCTCCGCGCCGCTGGCAACCAGCGTCCGCACCGTGGCAAGGCCCGACCGCGCAAGGCCAAGCACTGCATAGCGTTTGCCGCGAAAGACGGGCGACACAATCACCGCAGCTTCAACGTTGAAAGCCCGGCCAGCGCCAGAACAAAGGAGACGATCCAGAAACGGATGACGACCGTCGGCTCTGACCAGCCAAGCTGTTCGAAATGATGATGAATCGGCGCCATGCGAAAAACCCGCCGCCCGGTGCGTTTGAACCAGAAAACCTGGATGATCACTGACAGCGCTTCCACCACGAACAGCCCGCCGATGATCGCCAGCGCGAATTCATGATCCGAAACCACCGCAATCGTGCCGAGCGTCCCACCCAGCGCAAGGCTGCCGGTATCGCCCATGAACACCGCTGCGGGCGGCGCGTTGAACCAGAGAAAGGCAAGCCCTGCCCCCACGATTGCGCCACAGAGCACCGTCAGGTCGCCTGCGCCCTTCACATACGGAATCCCCAGATATTCGGCATATTTCACATTGCCGACGAGATAGGCGATCAGCATGAAGGCAAGGCAGGCAATGATCACGGGCATCGTCGCAAGTCCGTCCAACCCGTCAGTGAGATTGACGGCATTGCCGAACGCCACAATCACGAACGCCCCGAAAGCAATGTAGAAATATCCCAGATCGGCAACCGGTCCTTTGATGAAAGGCAGGTAAAGCTGCGTGCCGGATTGCCACGTGATCAGGGCGACTGCAACGCCCGCGATCGCGAATTCGAACAGCAACCGCACCCGACCCGAAAGCCCGTTGTGGCTGCGTTTCTTGACCTTGTCATAATCATCCTTGAACCCGACCAACCCAAAACCTGCCATCACCAGCAGGCACGACCAGACATAGATATTGCGCAGGTCCATCCACAGCAGGATCGAGATGAAGACTGCCGTCAGGATCATCAGCCCACCCATTGTCGGCGTGCCGACCTTGGCGAGATGCGATTGCGGCCCATCGTCGCGGATCGGCTGCCCCTTGCCCTGACGGACGCGCAACCAGCCAATGAATTTCGGCCCGATCAGCAAGCCAATGATCAGCGCCGTCGCGACCGCACCTCCCGTGCGGAACGACAGATACCGGATCAGGTTCAGGATGCCGGGGAAGCCCAGATATTCCGAGATCAGAAACAACATCAGCTTTGCCTGCCCGTTAGTGTTGCGACGATCCGGCCGAGACCGATTGCGTTCGAACCTTTGATGAGAATGGCGTCCCCGGGACGGATGATTTTTCGCAATGACTCGCCCGCTGACGACGCATCGGGCCAGTGCGCGGATTCGATGCGTCCTTCAAGCGCCCGGGCCAGCGGCTCCATCCCCGATCCGACGAGAAGTGCATAATCGACGCCCGCTTCGAGGATGGGCGCGGCAAGCCCGGCATGAAGGGCATCGCTCTGCCCGCCGAGTTCGCGCATCGCGCCAAGCACGGCAATATGACGGATTGCCTCCGTCTTGCCGAGAACATCAAGCGTGGCCGCCATCGACGTCGGATTGGCATTGTAGCTTTCGTCGATCAGCAAGGCTTCGCCGTCCCCGACCGCGACCCGATGAAGCGCGCCGCGTCCCGGCAGGCCGGAAAAATCAGCAAGCGCCAGCCCCGCCGCGGCCAGATCACCGCCCAGCGCGTGGACGGCGGCGAGCACGGCCATGGCATTCGATACCCAGTGATCGCCGGGCTGCGACAGGGTAAAGGTCAGCTCAGCCTGAGGGAGGATCGCCGTGATCATCGTGCCACCAGGCGTCGCGATCATGTTGAGCGCCCGCACATCCGCGCCTTCGCCCGTGCCGAAAGTCAGGATGTTGGCCGCATAGGGCTTGGCGTGGCCGATCAGACGGTCACGATAAGGGCTGTCGAATGGCACAATCGCTGTGCCGCCGGGCTCAAGTCCTTGAAAAATTTCACCCTTGGCATCGGCGATCGCTTCAACCGATGCGAAAAATTCGATATGGGCAGCAGCAACCGTCGTGACCAGCGCGACATGCGGCCGGACAAGCCGGGTGAGCGCGGCAAGCTCCCCGGCATGGTTCATCCCCATTTCAAAAACACCAAAGGCGCTGTCTGCCGGCATGCGCGAAAGGCTGAGCGGTACGCCGGTATGATTGTTATAGCTTTTGACCGATCGATGTACCGCGCCCCTCTTGCCCCGCGCGAGCGCGGCTGACAGCGCCTCCTTGGTGCCGGTCTTGCCGACCGACCCCGTTACGCCCGCGATCTTCGCCGCGGTACGTGCCCTTGCTGCGACCCCAAGGGCATCCAGTGCGGCAGTTGTATCTGCCACCTGGATGTGCGGATGGGCAACCGGTTGCGATGTGATCGCCCCGGCCGCACCTTGTTCGAACGCGCCATCGACGAAGCGATGGCCGTCAGTGGTTTCGCCCTTCAGGGCAATGAACAGATCGCCCGCCCCTACTTCGCGCGAATCGAAGGCGACGCCGTTGGCGGAAAACGCGGCAGAGGCAGCGCCGCTGGTTGCCGAAGCAATCTCGGCCGATGTCCACAGCGCGCTCATGCCGCACACTCCCGCGCGACGGTCACATCGTCGAAAGGCAGAACCTTGTCGCCGACGATCTGGCCCTGCTCATGCCCCTTGCCTGCGAGCAGAACGATGTCGTCTGCGCTCGCCGCCGCAATCGCCGCCGCAATGGCATCGCGGCGACCGCCAATTTCGGTGGCTGCGGGCACCCCTTCCAGGATCATCTGCCGGATCGCCGCCGGAGTTTCGGTGCGCGGATTATCATCGGTCACGATCACGAGATCGGCATCGCGCGCGGCGATCTTGCCCATTTCGATCCGCTTGCCCTGATCGCGATCGCCCCCTGCGCCGAACATCAGGATCAACCGTCCCCTGGCATGCGGTCGCAGTGCCGCAATCGCCGCTTCCAGCGCATCGCGCGTGTGTGCATAATCAACATAGATGGGTGCGCCAGACCGGCTAATGCACGCTCGTTCAAGCCTGCC
Organism: Sphingomonadales bacterium; assembly: GCA_031368025.1. Taxonomy (GTDB): domain Bacteria; phylum Pseudomonadota; class Alphaproteobacteria; order Sphingomonadales; family Sphingomonadaceae; genus Aquisediminimonas. The sequence goes on from JANLQV010000282.1 coordinate 3,393, forward strand.
GCGCACCGGCTGGAGCCGCGACAGATTTGAAAGCGTCATCGCCACATCGCCGCCCGTCACGATCACAAGCGCGGCAGACGTCAGGGCATTGGCGGCCTGATAAGCGCCAATCAGCGGCAGGCTGATCTTGTGCTCCTGCCCGTCAATGGCAACCACCAGCGTCTGGCCAAGCTGGCTCGGCACCCTGCTTAAAATACGAAGCTCTTCCCCGGCTTCACCGACCCGCATCAACCGCAAGCCGCGTTCGCGCGCAAGATCGATCACCCGTCCGGCCTGGGCATCATCGGCCCAGATCACCGCCGCGCCATCATCGGCAATCACTTCCGAAAACAACCGCAGCTTGGCCGTGAAATAGGCCGCCATGTCGCCGTGATAGTCCAGATGGTCACGACTGAGATTGGTAAAGGCACCCGCTGCAACGCGCGGCCCTTCGGCGCGATACTGGTGGAGGCCGTGGCTCGACGCTTCATAGGCGACGTGCGTGACGCCTTCGCGCTTCAGCCCCGCCATGTTGGAAAGGAAGGTCACAATGTCGGGTGTGGTCAGCCCGGTGACGACCCGTTCATCGGGTGTCGTGACACCAAGCGTTCCGATCGAGGCCGCGCTCTGCCCTGCCATCCGCCAAAGCTGGCGCGTCAGTTCGACACAGGAGGTCTTGCCGTTGGTCCCGGTCACGGCAACGATAGTCTCGGGAAAGGGCGCAAAATACCGGGCGGCTATCAGTGCAAAGGCGCGGCGCGGATCGGGATCAGCAACATGGATCGCACCCGTTACCGTCGCTTGGGGGGCAGCCACCACAGCAATCGCGCCAGACGCGACAGCCGCAGGAATGAAGTCCTCACCATTGACGAGGCTGCCCTTGAAAGCCCCGAAGATATTGCCGGGCGCAACCTTCCGGTGGTCGATGGCGAAGCCCGTGACCGGAGTTGCATCATCGCTGCCAAGGAGCGTTCCCAGCCGCATCAATGCTCTTCCTTGCCCTTCCAGAGGAGTGGCATCATGTCAGACAGGTCGATCTCGCGGCTGGTATCGGGGTAGACGCCCAGCATCGGGCCGGTGCGGGCGATCACCTTCGCCACGACCGGTGCTGCCGTATATGCAGCAGTCGTCTGCCCAAACGAGATGGCGCTTCCCTTGGGCGAATCGAGCATCGCGATCACCACATAACGCGGGGCATCCATTGGGAACGCCGCGGCAAAGGTGGAGACATTGACGGTCTTCGAATAGCCACCAATCCCGGGCTTTTCTGCGGTCCCGGTTTTGCCGCCGATGCGGAAGCCCGGGATATTGGCATTCTTACCTGTCCCATCGGTTACAACCAGCCGCAGCATCTTGCGCATCAACAGGCTGGTATGGGCTGAAATCACGCGGCGCCCTTTAGCGGCCCGGCCCGGTTGAACCTTCATCAATGTCGCCGGCCTCCATATCCCGCCATTGACCAGTGCGGCGTAGGCGCTGGCAAGGTGCAGCGGGGAAACGGCAATGCCATGGCCATAGGCGACTGTCATCGTCGTCAGCCGGCCCCAGTTTTGCGGCCAGAGCGGGCGACCCCGTTCTTTCAGCTCGATATGCGGCGCTTCATCAAAGCCCAGCTTGCGGAAAAAGACTTCGGTGCGCGCCTCTCCCAGTTCGTCGGCAAAGCGTGCGGTTGCGATGTTCGACGAATGAACAAGTGTTTCAGGCACGTTGAGCCAGCGCCGCTGCGGATGATCATCGCTGATCTTGAAGCGACCGATTGAGATGGGCGCCGTTGCATCAACGCGGCGCGCGAGGTTGGTGATCACACCGGTATCAATCGCATTCGCCATCGTCAGCGGCTTGAACGTGCTGCCCAGTTCGTAAACACTTTGCGTCACATTGTTGCGCATTGCTTCCGGGTTGGCTTCGCCGCTGCGGTTGGGATTGAACACCGGCAGAGAAACCATCGCGAGCACTTCGCCGGTCTCCACATCGAGAACAAGGCCCGTCGCCCCAATGGCTCGGAGATCCGTCATCGCCGCGGAAAGTTCGCTTTCCATTGCCGCCTGGACACGCTTGTCGATTGAGAGAGAAACAGGTTTGCCGCGCGTCGCCGGATCGGCGAAGACATCGTTCAGGACACGTTCCATCCCCATCACGCCGCGACCGTCGAAATCCGTATAGCCGATGACGTGCGCTGCAAGCGTCGTCTGCGGATAGAGCCGCTCCGGCTCGCGTGCATAGGCCATGCCGGGCTCACCCAGGGCATTCACCGCTGCCACAAGCTCGGGCATGGCGCGGCGGCGCAGATAGGTGAAACTCTTGCCCGATTTCAGAATGGCGAGATACTCGGCCTCGGTGCGATCAGGCATCAGCCGGGCGAGTTGGGGCGCAAGCTCTTCTGCCCGGCCAAGCAGCTTGTTGGGATGGACCCCGATCGACCAGGCCTCGATGGTGCGCGCGAGCACCTCGCCATTGCGATCGACAATATCACCCCGCGCGGCAAGGCCATATGCGCCCGTGCTGGCATGGCCATTGCCCGTATCAAAGTTGAGCCAGATGAGCCGGACGGCAATCACTGATGCCGCTGCCATGAACAGCAGCATCAGCAACATCAGACGCTGATGGGCAAGCAGGATACTGGTCTGGCGCGCGCCAGCGTGGCGGGTACGTTGCGGGCGGGCGACGAGTGTGGTCACGGGCGGGGTCTGTCCCCTCCGCTCGTTTCGGATAACGCAGCGCGCGACAGCGAGCTGACCGTTGCCCGATCAAGCAGGGATTGATCGAGCATCGCGACTTTCTGTGACTTGGCCATTGTGGCCAGCGCGGTCCGGCGTGGGGCAATCGCCCGCTGCACGGCCTTGTCCACCTCGGTCAACGGCTTGGGAGCCATTGCGGGCGCCGTCAGCTTGGCGATCAGCGAGCGTTCGGGTGCCACTTCCCTGGACTGCTGCATCATCACTGCCATCATGACGGGCGGCGGCGCTGATGGCGTTTCGCCAATCCCCGTGCGATCGAGGGTCGCGAGCGACTCTTCACCGCGAAGATACTGGTTGGCCTTCGGCGCGCTCAGGGCAAGCACATCGCTGTTCCAGCGTTCAAGCTGGCGCAGGCTTGCGCGGGTTCCAAGCTCGGTCTGAAGCTGCCGGATGTCGCGCTTGGTCATCGCAATTTTCCGGTCAATATCCTCAAGCCTGCCCCGCTGGTTCGCGACCTGGAGCGAAATCAGGTAAAGCACGCAGGCGGCCGTGGCGACACCGGCCACCCATCCGACGGGACGAAAGCGCTGAGCGATCATGACGATCCTTTCCTGTTGGTGATGGGCCAAGGCGCAGCATCGGTACGATGGGCGACCCGGAGGGTTGCAGAACGGGCACGGGGATTTCGGGCAAGCTCGGCTTCGCCCGCACGAACCGGCTTTGCGACCTTGGTAAAAGTCGGCTGGAGACCGGCCTGGCGGACTTCTGGAATGTGACGCGAGCCCGACGGGGCGGAACCACTACGGGCCTTGAGGAATCGCTTCACCAGCCGGTCCTCAAGGCTGTGAAAGGTCACGACGGCAAGCCTGCCACCGGGCTTCAACACCTGTTCGGCGGCAGCCAGACCGTCCTCCAGCTCCTCAAGTTCCCGATTCAGGTGAATCCGGATCGCCTGAAATGTGCGGGTGGCGGGATCTTTCTTGTCGCCCGGCTTGTGGCCAGTGGCGCGGCGGACGATGCTGGCCAGCTCGCCAGTGCGCGAAAGCGGGCGGGCTGCGACGATGCTGCGGGCAATGCGGCGTGACTTGGGCTCGTCGCCCAATTGATAGATGATGTTGGCGATCACCTCTTCATCCGCCGTGTTGAGGAAATCAGCGGCGCTTTCTCCTGCCTGCTCCATTCGCATGTCGAGCGGGCCATCGGACTGGAATGAAAAGCCGCGATCCGCTTGGTCGAGCTGCATCGAGGAGACGCCGATATCGAGTGTCACGCCATCGACCGGCTGATCGAGATGATCCGCCATCTGCGAAAAGCGATCCTCGATGAGGGTCAGCCTGTCAGGCAAGTCGCGGCGTCCGGCGGCAATCGCGTCGGGGTCGCGATCAAAGGCGATCACTTCGGCGCCGGTTGCAAGAAGGGCGCGGGTGTATCCTCCTGCGCCATAGGTGCCGTCGACATGCCGTTCGCCAGCATGCGGGGCAAGCCCGGCAATGACTTCGTCGAGCAGGACCGGAACATGAGGCGCAGCAGCGGGGTTCATGCCGCACCCCGGGTTGTCAGCAGAGCGGCGACGACCGCTTTCAACTCCTCGTCGATACCGGGCGTTTCGATCAGGAGGCGGGGATTCCAGATCTCGAACGTATCGCCAGTGCCGATGAAGTAAGCCAGATCGCCAATCTGCGCGCGTTCGCGGAGCATGGCGGGCATGATGAAGCGACCGCTGGCATCAAAGGGCACATCCTCCACAAGCCCGAAAGCGCGGCGATTGGGATTGTGGCGGCTATAGTCCCGTCCGGCATCGGCCTCGCGGTCTTCGGTGCGGTTGAGGCGGGCGTGGAGCAGAGCCGACCAACCATGATCATAGCCGATCAGGCAAGGATCGCTTTCGTGCTTGGCGATGATCAGATTGCGGCCATCGCCATTGGCTTCGATTGCCTGGCGCAGGCCTGCGGGAATCGCAACACGGGCTTTCGCGTCGATCGCGTTCAGCGCGCTTCCCCTGTATAATGCCCTTTCGCTCACGCCAAATCCCGCCCTAAACTTTCGCGGGCACGGCCTTCATGGTTTCGGAATCAGTCTTTGCTGACACCCGAATCAAAACCATGAATCCAGGACAACCCCGCCCTTTGAATGCGCAGGGTTATCAGTGGCGGTTTGGGGATACAACGGGTTTTTACGGGTGAATCGGGGATATATGCGAAAAATTCGGGTTTTTGCGGGGTTCGAATTGGTTTGTTTCTTATATGTTCTCTCTCGCCCGACGGGTCAAGCCTATTTGGCAGCCGCGACTCGGGCGATGAGCGCGAGAATCACTGACTCGTTATCGACGCCGCTTTCCGCCCAGAGCCGATCATCGAGCAGGTCTGCGTCGGCGACGAGCAACGCGCGGCCTTTGCCGATCCGGCACGCGGCAACCAATCCCTCAGCCTCAATCCGACAACCCGGCTTGGCAAGCGTCCAACGTCCCGCCCACGCAACGGCCAGTTTTGCGGCACCCAGCTTAACGGTTTGAACAGGACCGGCGTCGCTCATCGCCGGGCTTTCCAGCGCCAGCCCCCAATGCGCCAGCAACGGATCGAGCAGCCCGATCGGCGGCGCCCGCCGCGGATCGCCCAGCGGCAAATCGCTTGGCCACAGCAGTTCGGGGTCAGTGAAGACCAGCACCCGCCCCCCGTTGCGCACCCACGTGTCGAGCGCGACCAGTTCCTCCCCGGGCAGGGCCCGCGGCTGGGCGAGAATGAGGATCGCGCTTTTCGCCAGCGATGGCGCATCAAGCCGGGCGAGCGGCGTCACATGATAAAGTTCCGATAGCTTCTGGATGATCGCCGCGCGCTGGTCCGGGCCGTTCAGAATGGCGTCCGGCTCTGCCGTGGTGCCGAACAGCGGGAGCGCAGACATGACCGCGATCCGCCGATCATGCACAACGGCCTCGTTTTTCTGACATGCACAAGCGCCTGCCGTCAGGGCAAGGAGCGCGACGCAGAGGCGAATGCGATCAACGCTTGGGAGTGGCAGGCGCTGGAGTTGCGGCATTTTCCGTCGGAGCGCCAGGAGCGACACCCAGATCGGCCAGCGGCTCATCTTTGGATTTGTCGGAGTTGTCCACGCTGGGGGCCGGACGGTTGCCGACAACCTGCCGGTCGACTGTCCGCAATACCGCTGTTGCCAGCGCGACGATCAACAGCACCACGGCGAGGCCAGTCAGGCCTACCCGAACGCGTTGCATTCCATCGCGACGCTTTTCGTCTGCCATGCGCGGATCTCTCCAGTCCGGCTTTCATCATTGATACGCGACCACCCGGCAACATCAGGCTGCCGTGTCCGAGAATAGGGGCAAGCCCTTCGATTGCAACCATTCTGAGTTGTAGAGCGTTGAAAGGTAGCGAAATCCGGTGTCGCACAGGATTGTAACGACCATCTTGCCTGGCCCCAATTGTCGCGCAAGGGCGATGGCACCAGCTACGTTGATGCCAGAGGACAGGCCCAGACACAGCCCTTCTTCGTGGAGCAACCGGCGGACCCAGTGCAGCCCTTCTTCGTCCGAGACACGGAATTGCGTATCGACCGGCGCACCATCGAGATTGGCCGTGATCCGCCCCTGCCCGATCCCTTCGGCAACCGAGTTGCCCTCGGACTTCAGCTCTCCGCTGGAATAATAGCTGAAGAGCGCCGCGCCATGCGGATCGGTGAGAGCGATGATGATATCCTCATTCTTCGCCTTGAGGCCCAACCCAACCCCGGCCAGCGTGCCGCCCGTGCCCACCGAACAGGTGAAGCCATCGACCTTGCCACCGGTCTGTTCCCAGATTTCTTCCGCCGTGCCGTGGATATGCGCCTTGCGGTTGGCGATATTGTCAAACTGGTTGGCCCACAGCGCACCCGGAGTCTCCTCCGCAATCCGGCGCGACGTATGGACGAAATGCCCCGGATTGGAAAAGGGCGCGGCGGGCACCAGCACCAGCTCCGCCCCCAGCGCGCGCAATGTATCCATCTTCTCGCGGCTTTGGGTCTCGGGCATCACGATGGTCGTGCGATAGCCTTTGGCATTGGCAACGAGCGCAAGGCCGATGCCGGTATTGCCCGCTGTCCCCTCGACGATCATCGCGCCCGGCAATAGTTGGCCACGCGCCTCGGCATCCTCGATAATATAAAGCGCCGCGCGATCCTTCACTGATGCGCCGGGATTGGCATATTCGCATTTCGCCAGAATCTCGCAGCCCGTTTCGGCTGAAGGGCCTTCGAGGCGGACAAGAGGCGTGTTGCCGATCAGCGCGAGCGTGTTGTTGATAATGGTCATGCCAACCTGATTACCGCGCCTGAGCCAGCCAGTGCAAGCAAGCGATCCTTTAGGCTCGCCTAACGAGGCATTGCACCGAACATCTCGGCCTCAATCAGTGCGGGCGGGACAATCCCGACGGCCATCACACGGGCGATAACATCCCCCATGACGAAAGGTTGGCCGGTTTGCTCCGCTTCATGGGACGCCTTTGCAATCAGTCGGTCAAGCTGGAGCTTGCCGACGATATAGCTGGGCCCGTAACCGGGCTGGCGCAGGTACAAAAGCTGTTCGAAACCGACGAGCTTGTTAGCCGCGTTCGACCAGTGACGCGGGGTCCATTCGGCGTGAAACTGGCCCGCCTGCTGAAGGTCGATCTCGTTTGCCTGCACACGAAGCGAGGCGAGCCCGCGCGCCGCACGGTTGGCGAGCATGATCCAGACCAGTTCGCGTCCGTGGGGAATATCGTCATAAAGCCCGGCCTGCATGACGATCTCTTCCATCGCCGTGGCAAAACCCTCCGACCTGTCTTCAAAGATATTGAACAGCGGCGCGACCCGCCGGATGGGGCTTGATCGCGGCTCATATTTAAGGCGCGCAAGTTCGATCCAGTGCGTGGAGTGGGAAAGCAAAGGCAGCGGGTCCAATGCCGTGCCGTGCGAGAAGAAATCGCGGTCTTCGAGGGGGATGTAGCTGCTCGTCTGCGCCTCCATCGCCGCCCGGAAATAGGCTCGGTCAGGCACAAGGCCGGTCGCGACAAGGAAATCGTTGAAATGCGCGGTCTTCGCTTCCGCCATTTTCCGGTAGGCGGCGGGATCGTCAATCGGACTGATCGCTGGCAAATTGCGATTGCGCAGTTCTTCGAGCCGCAGCGAAGCAAGCGAACGGTCGAGTTCGCGCTGGAGCAGCACCGCCTGTTCGTCCCAGCTATAGGGCGACAATTGGACATTGGAGACATACCAGTTGTAGTTCGCCTTGCCGACGCCCGAAGGCCCGGTCTTGCGTGGTGCTTCGGCAGCAATCCATTGCGCAAACGCGTCAGTTGCGGTTCTCGCGTTCGCGATCGCACGGCGCAGCGCGGGGCTGGCGCCTGTCATCGCCGCGGGTTTCCCGCCCTCCAGCGTACGCATGACAAGCGTGCCATTGCCGAGCGCGGCCAGCGTCGCACTCTGCTCCTTGAAAGCACGATCACCATACAGCCAAAGGTCGCGCGCATTGCTCCCGGCAAGATTGATCCGCGCCGCCGTAAGCATCGCCGGGATCGCACCGATCAATTCCGTAAGCTGACGGTCATCGGCACGCGAAAGCGGATAGGAAAACGCGAAAAGATCAATGTTCGGATGCGCAGACGGTCCTTCATGAGCCGGTACATCGCTCTGTTCGCCAAACACGGTCTGATAGAAGCTCGGATCGCGTGCCCAGGGGGCAAGCACCCGCAGGCTGAAATCAAGACCGTTCATTTCGGCTTCGACCAGCCGGTAATCGACGCGCGCCGCTTCGGGCCACGACGCCACATCGATCGATTTGAGGCGGTCGCGATACACGGTGAGTGCGACAGCCTTTCGCGCCATTGCAGCCTGGCCATAATCCGGCACGCCGTCCCGCACCGAAGGCTCGACAAATTTTCGCCAGTCTTCGAACAATGTGACGAGTTTGGCATGATCGACCGGCATCTCGATCGCCGCACGCGCTGGTTGCGTGCCCGCCAGCAACACGGCGCCGATCAGTGAATAGACAAAGCGCATCATCATCCCCTCCCTCTTCATAGCCGAATCACAATTCCGCGATCCGGCGCCGCAGATCCTTTCAGCGTTTCGGCAAATGCGGCTTCGGCCCCGGCAAGGCCTTGCCGTTCATCGACCGTCATGAAGCCGTCGATCGACGTCAGGAACGCGCGCCACGCGCCGTTATAGGATGCCATATAGGCATCCATGCCCATTTCCTTGATCGCCGCCGTCATGTGATCGGGCGCAAAGAACATGATCGGTTCAGGGCCCGGCAGGGCGGTCGTCACGCGCTGCCCGCGCGCATCAACATGCGTTGCGCCGACCAGGCAGCTATATTTCAGGCCATCGCCAAGCGCTTCGTGGATCGCGAGGAGCACTGCCGAATTTCCTGCAAAATCCACCGAAACAGCGTTCCGCCCCGCAAGCCGCCCGATATCGTCATAGGTCAGGACCTCATCATAAAGTCCGCTCCGCTCCACAAACGCCACATTGCCCGCCGAGGTCAGTCCGATCCGCTTGATCTGCGGCGCTTTCGCGCGCGCGATGTGGGCCAATGCAAGCGCCGTCTTCGAAGAGGCGCTGGTCATCACCAGCGTATCGACGCCGAACCAGTTTTCCTTCGCGAACATCGCTTCGATCAGGAAGCTTGTTCCAAACAGCGGCTGGAAAATCATCCGTTGCGCCTCGCGCGCCGGATCGTGGGTCGGATCGCCACCAAGACGGCGATACTGGTTGTAAACCGGGCTCATCGGCTGGCGATGCGCGGCCATATCGCTGAACGATCCGTTCGACACATGACCCGGTTCGACACGCAGATGGCTGGCCATTGGGAGATAGCCATAGACGCGCTCACCCACCGCGATATCGGGATGCGCCGATGCCTCGACGATGGCATGGCCCCACATCGGGACGATCCCCCAGCCCTCGGGCGCAGGGAAGAAATTCCAATAGCCGAATGCATCGCCGACAACCGCATAGGTGACGTTGTTGGCCGTCACAGCGAAACTCTCAACCCTCAGGAGCGCCGCGCCGGGCGCAAGCTCTGGCGTCGCGTCGGCATGCCGCTGTGTCGTCGTCAGTTCGTCCCGCTTGACCAGCACTGCTTCAGCCATTCTGTCTCTCCTTCTTATCCGTTGATCTTGTAGTAATCGGCAACCCGGTCGAGCGCCAGCGTCAGGACCAGCCGCCCCGCCCGGGTCGGCCAGCCCAGCGCTAGCTCTGCAACGGGGATGCTCTCACCTGCGCATACAACGCGCCAGAGGATATCTCCAAGCCCGGGGCCCGCCGCAGCAATGCCCGCATGAAATCGGTTGCGCGCATCGATCTGGGCCAGCGTCGCCGCCCCTGAATCGGTTGCGCCACGCCGGGTCTTGCCCGACGGTGCGGCATCCCATGTCATCACGGTCTTTTGCGGCAATGCGCCGCGCTCATAATCCCGGCGAAGCGCTTCGCCCGCCGCCAGTTGCCGCTGTGTGACACGCCCGCGTGCACCCAACCAGCCAAGCGGTGATTCGGCCAGATTGACGCGCACGCTGCGCACCTTTCGCGCCGCGGCGCTTTGCGCGTCCTGCGGAAGCGACCGCTCAACCAGGTTCTGATTCACTCAACTCTCCTCTATCGAATCACGCAAAATAGACCTTGTCACGAAGGCTCATCTGTAGGAAAGAGAAAAACCGTATTGGTTATCCTATTTCTGAGGTCCGTCATGATTACTGCCATTCGAGAAGTCCGTCGCGCCAAGGGTTTGACGCTTGCTGACGTTGCTGAACGGTGCGATCCGCCGACAACGGCACAAACGATCGGTCGGCTCGAAACAGGAACAAGAACCGTTTCCGTCGGCTGGCTCAACCGGATCGCAAAGGCGCTTGAGGTGGAAGGGGGCGATCTCGTCAAACTGCCCGAACGCGCGGATCTGCCGGTTGCGGCCATCCTGGGAACCGATGGCGCCAATGCGCCGCGCCACCCGATTGTCATCACACCGCCTTCGCCCGGCATGGGCGGCATTTCGATCCTGGTCGATTCAAGCGTGGGCGAATATCGCACGGGCGATGAAATCTGGTGCGAACGCTTTGCGCCTGAAAGATTTGGCCACGCCCTCAACCGCGACGTCCTCCTCCCCCGCCCGGCCGGCCGCTTCATCTTCGGCCGCCTGATCGGCCGCGAAGGAAACCGCCTGCAAATATTGCCGCTGGGCGCCGGGGCGAAGCAGCAGATCATCGAGGACCCCGCCTGGATGGGCGTGGCCACGAAACTCGTGCGCGGGCTTTAAAGGCGAAACAATCCTGGTCGCTGACGGGCGCGAATCACCGACTCTCTGCTTTTGTAAGCGTGCCACAAAGAAGTCATGCAAATCACATCTTAGAGTCACGCAGGCTCCCTAGTTGCTGCAACGCAACAAAAGTGGGAGCTTATCAATGCGTGCAGTTTTTGCCCTGGCACTAGCCAGTTCGACAATCCTTGCGTCGCCAGCAATGGCGGCGGACGAAGAGAATGATGAGGCGTCGGAGATCATCGTTTATGGCAAGGGCGAAACCCGCCAGGTCTCTCAGATCAGCCAGGTCGATATCGAGATTCTCTCGCCCGGAACGACTGCGCTGAAGGCACTGGAAAAGCTGCCGAGCGTGAATTTCCAGTCAGCCGACCCCTTTGGCGCCTATGAATGGTCTGAACGCATCACGGTGCGCGGGTTTGACCAGAGTCGTCTTGGCTTCACGCTCGACGGCATTCCTCTTGGAAACCAGAATTATGGCAACAATAACGGGCTGCATTCGAGCCGCGCAATCAGCGCGGAAAATGTTGGCACAGTCCGCCTGACCCAAGGTGCGGGCGCGTTGGGCACGCAAGCAACCAACAATCTGGGAGGCACGATCGCATTCGCATCGCGCGAACCTTCCGAAGAATTTGGCGTTGATGCCAACGCAACCTATGGCAATCACGACACCAAGCGTGGCTTTGTCCGCATCGATACCGGTGGTGATACGGCACGCGCCTGGCTATCCTATGGCTATCTGGGCCTCGACAAATGGAAGGGTTTTGGCGAACAGTATCAGCATCAGGTCAATGCCAAGGGCGTGATTGATGCGGGTTCGGCCAAAATCACCGGGTTCTTTAACTTTTCCGATCGGCACGAGCAGGACTATCAGGATTTGAGCCTCGCGATCATCAATCGCCTCGGTTACAATGTCGACAATATATCGAACAATTATCCGCTGGCGGTGCTGATTGCCGATGTCGGCGCCAACCGTGGGGATACCGGCGCGACACCACTCAATCCGGCAGCGGGACTGGTCTATCCGGCGCCTTATACGACTGTTGATGATGTCTATTTCGATGCTTCGGGTTTGCGTCGTGACTATCTGGGTTCACTCGGCGTGGAAGTGCCGCTTACCGAGAAGGTGAGCTTCGAACTGAAGGGCTATTATCATGACAATCATGGGCAGGGAACGTGGTTTACACCTTATCTGCCCTCGCCATCCGGCGCGCCCATTTCAGTTCGCACAACCGAATATGATATCAAGCGCAAAGGCGCATTCGGTGACATCAAGGCCGATCTCGATTGGAACAACCTGACCGTCGGCGGCTGGTATGAGCGAAATAACTTTCATCAGGCGCGACGCTTTTACGGGCTCACCAGCCGCACAACTCCTGGCCGCTCAGCGTTGGACTTCCAATCCAATCCATTCTTTACGCAGTGGGAATTCGATTACACCACCGACATTGTCCAATATTATGTGCAGGACAAGATCAAGCTTGGCGCCGCGACCATCGACATTGGCTGGAAGGGTTTCAGCGTAAAGAACAACGCATCGCCGGTGATCCAGGGTGGTCGCGCTGCGGGCAGCATAAAAACGACTGACTGGTTCCAGCCCAGTGTTGGAATCAATTACCAGATCAACGACATGTTTGAACTCTATGCAAGTTTTTCCCAATCGACTGAAGCTTTCGTATCAGCCTTCACTGCCGGACCGTTTTCGACGACACAGGCCGGGTTCGATGCGATCAAGGGCACCCTGAAACCGGAAGCGTCAGATACCTATGAAATCGGCTCGCGCATCAAGAGTGGAGCATTCAGCGGGTCTCTGGGTGCCTATCTCGTCAACTTTCGAAACCGCCTTCTCGGCATCACAACCGGGGCGGGCATCGTCGGCAATCCAGCTGTGTTGCAAAATGTGGGCGGGGTGCGCTCGG
>JANLQV010000142.1:0-1806 GCA_031368025.1 Sphingomonadales bacterium
GTGGCTGGCCAACCGGATCGGCCCGCTGATCAGTCGGGGGTTGGGGTGAGCGGCGAAATCCTGTTCCTCGCGCATCGCACGCCTTTTCCGCCTGACCGGGGTGACAAAATCCGCAGCTGGAACATTCTGAATGCGATCGCGAAACTCGCTCCGACCCATATTTTGGGCGTGGCTGACACGGCAGACGATCCCGCTATGGGTCGCGACGAGATCGGCGCAATCGCTGCCAGTGTTCATATCGAGCCGGCATCATTTACGCGCTCGCAAGCAGTAGCCAAGGCCCTCTTCACTGGACAACCGGCTTCGGTATGCGCCTTTGCCAGCAGGAAACTGGAGGATCGTGTCAGAAAACTGCTCGACGAACGCCCGATCAGTGCAATTTATGCATTTTCCGGCCAAATGGCGCAGTTCGTTCCGGTGAAGCGCGAAGGGCAGCGTTTCGTGATGGATTTCGTCGATATAGACTCCGCCAAATTCTCCGCTTTTGCTCGCGAAAGCAGAGGGCTGTCGCGGATCGCCAATCTTATCGAGGGACGCCGACTATTCGCTTTCGAAAAGAATGTCGCCAATCGCGCGGATTTGAGCCTGTTCGTCAGCGAAGATGAGGCAAATCTGTTCCGGACGGCGTCCGGGCTGGGAGCCGACCGGATCGGAGTCCTCGAAAATGGCGTCGATCTGGAATGGTTCACGCCCGATCGCACCCATGCTCCCGTCGACGCCGGCGGTGGACCGTTGATCGTCTTTACGGGCCAGATGGACTATCGCCCGAATATCGAAGCCGTTGGTATTTTTGCCAGAGAAACGCTGCCCCTTGTGCGGGCGTTTCACCCCAGCGCGATTTTTGCGATTGTTGGCAGGGCGCCTTCGGCTGAGGTCAAGGCGCTCTCGGCTCTGCCCGGCGTCGTTGTAACGGGCGAAGTGCCCGACACGCGCGACTGGCTGGCCGCTGCTGATGTCGTCGTTGCACCGCTGCGCCTCGCGCGCGGCGTCCAGAACAAAGTCCTTGAGGCGATGGCGATGGCGAAGCCGGTTGTTGCGTCGGTCGAAGCTGGACAGGGGATCGACGCCAAGCCGGATGAAGCGTTCATTGTTGCTAGGGATTCCCAAACCGAAGCGCGCGGCATTCTTGATATTCTCGCCAATCCGGCACGGGCAATGTCGCTGGGCAAAGCGGCCCGCGCCAGAATGGAAGCGCGTTATGGCTGGGACGCCCGGATGGCGGGCTTGCCCAAAATTCTCGGACTGGATTGATGCTGTCGACCCGCGATTTTGTTTGGCGGCAACATCTGGTGCGCCTCGCCGCGGTGATTGCGATGCTGCTGCTGGTTTTTGCGCGGGACGCGGCGGGTATGGCATTGATCTGGTGGAACGTTTCAACCTATTCGCACTGCCTTTTCATCATCCCGCTGGTTGGCTGGCTGATATGGCAGCGGCGCGATGAGGTTATGGCAATCGGGCCACGCAGTTATCCACCCGGACTGGCCCTTGTCTTCGCGGGAGCGTTGCTCTGGATGCTCGGGCAGGTCGCAGGCGTGGCGCTCTTTCGGCATGCTGGGCTCATATTCATGATCCAGTCGAGCGTCTTGACACTCTTGGGGCCGCAGGTGATGCGTGGGTTTTTGTTTCCGCTTTTTTATCTGGTTTTCCTGATCCCGTTTGGCGACGAACTCATTCCCGCGCTCCAGACTGTGACCGCAAAACTGTGCATGGTCTTTCTCGGCTGGGCAGGAATCCCCGCCCATATCGAAGGCGTCTTTATTTCAATCCCCACCGGCGCGTTCGAAGTGGCGGAAGCCTGTTCGGGTG
>JANLQV010000183.1:0-8417 GCA_031368025.1 Sphingomonadales bacterium
CAGGCGGCCAGCAGATTCTTCCGGGTAGGACAGCGCCTCTTCGATAGCAGCGCGATCATCGGGGGAAAGCGCACGCAGCACCGCGCGCTGATCCTCTTCCTCCATATCCTCGATGATGGCGACAGCATCGTCAGTTTCGAGTTCGCTGGCGATATCGGCGACTTCGTTCGGATCGAGCGTATCGATCAGCTCTTCACGGACGTGATCGTTCAGTTCGGCAATCACCTCTCCGTCGAGCAGATTGGCCAGCGACGCGGCCAGAGCTGAACGCAATTCAGACGGAGCCTGTTCGAACAGGTCGGCAATATCAGCGGGGTGCAGCGGAGAAACCAGCTCGCGAACGCGTTCGTCTTCCCCTGTTTCGACAAGATCGAAGACCTGCCGGATAAAAGCGGATTTCAGATGATCGTCTTCATTGAGATGGGGATCGACCAGAAAGTCTTCCGGGCGGATCGGATCAGCTTCGCCCATCTTTTTCCTCCCGCTTCGGCCCGCGGTTCGCCTAGTCTGGTGCTGCACGAAAGGCAAGGCTGGCGGACCGGCGAAAGCCCGGTATGAAAGGGGCATGACCTTGCCCTATCTCCTTTCGGTTCTTGATCAGTCTCCCATTGCGGAAGGCGCCACTTCGGCGGATGCGCTGGCCAACACGATTGATCTCGCCAAACGTTGCGATGCGCTCGGCTATCATCGTTATTGGCTGGCCGAACATCACGCGTCGCCGGGCCTTGCCGGGGTTGCACCCGAAGCCTTGATCGGCCCGGTTGCACTCGCAACCAAGCGCATCCGCGTCGGATCGGGTGGGATCATGCTGCCGCATTACTCGCCTTTCAAAGTGGCTGAGACGTTTCGAATGCTGGCCGCGCTGGCGCCGGGGCGGATTGATCTCGGGCTGGGTCGCGCGCCGGGCAGCGATCAGCGCACCGCTTTTGCGCTCCAGCGCGATCGTTCGCGACAGATGCCTATCAACGATTTTCCCCAGAATTTGGCAGAAATCATTGCCTATCTGGGGGATGGCTTGCCGGCGGATCATCCCTTCGCCGCCTTGCGCGATACCTTGCCGAGCGGACATGGCGGGTCTCCCGATCTTTGGCTGCTGGGCTCTTCAGCGGATAGCGCCGCCTGGGCCGGAGAAACCGGCCTGCCCTATTGCATCGCCGATTTCATCAATTCCGATGCGGTTCCGCTGGCCGATATCTACCGGTCAAGCTTCCGACCCTCGCGATGGCTGGACAAGCCCTATGTTATGGTCGCAACCTGGGTGATTGCCGCTGACAGCCGTCTGGAAGCCGAACGCCTCGCCCTTCCCGCCCAGATGATGTTTGCACACCTCGTCCGCGGGGAACTGATCGCGGTACCTTCCGTTGAAACCGCGGTCGAATGGGCAGCGACGCGGGGAATTCCCGAACGCCGACGGCGAACGACCGTCGGCACGGCGGATGAAGTGCGGCAAGGCCTGGATGAAGTTGCCAAGCTCTATGGTGCCGACGAATTGATGCTGGTGAACATCATGCCCGACCACGCGGCGCGCTGCCATAGTTACCAACTGGTTGCCGACGCTTTCGGACTCCGAACACCGCGACTCGTGGAGTCAGGCGGGTTTACGCAAAATTAACCTTTTCCCTTCATTACAAATTTGGTTAATAGAGATTGCGCCGGGGCCATAACAGGGGTCGTCCGGATGCCGCGTTGGACTATCAAAAGGGGGTTTGCCCATGCGTGTTTTGCTAATTGAGGATGAGCCTACGACGGCCAAGGCCATCGAACTCATGCTCACGAATGAAGGCTTTAACGTTTACACGACCGATCTGGGCGAAGAGGGCCTCGATCTCGGCAAGCTCTATGATTACGATATCATTTGCCTCGACCTCAACCTGCCCGACATGCACGGCTATGACGTGCTGAAAAAGCTCCGTGTCGCCAAGGTGCAGACGCCGGTGCTGATCCTTTCGGGCATCAGCGAGATGGACTCCAAGGTCCGCTCGTTCGGCTTCGGTGCCGATGATTATGTGACCAAGCCATTCCACCGCGAAGAACTGGTTGCCCGCATTCATGCGGTCGTCCGTCGTTCGAAGGGCCATTCACACTCGGTCATCCGCACCGGCAAGCTGGCCGTCAATCTCGATGCCAAGACCGTCGAAGTCGATGGCAGCCGCGTCCATCTGACTGGCAAGGAATATGCGATGCTTGAGCTGCTTTCGCTGCGCAAGGGCACGACGCTCACCAAGGAAATGTTCCTCAACCACCTTTATGGCGGCATGGATGAACCCGAACTCAAGATCATCGACGTCTTCATCTGCAAGCTGCGCAAGAAACTAAGTCTGGCCTGTAGCGGCGACAATTACATCGAGACCGTCTGGGGCCGCGGCTATGTGCTGCGCGAAGACGAGACCGAGGAACTCGCTCAGGTCGCCTGACCCTCAAAACTTTTCAGCCTGCTCTTTCCTACCCGGGAGGCGTAAGGAGGCCGGTGAAGCTCTGCTTCATCGGCCTTTTTGCAGAAAATCCACAATCGCACGTCCGAAATCCGGCTTGGTAACGGCACTCATGTGATTGCCGGGAATGGTGATCAGTTCGCCGTTTGGCAAAAGATCGGCCAGCGCCGCTGCCGAACCATTATCCTGATCGTGCTCGCCGCAAATGACGCCGATCGGCAGATCAAAGCCTGAAAGTGTCTCTCGAGGCGTGTCGACGAAGCTGTCGAGGATCAAATCCAGCGCGACGGGATCCCCGCAAGTTGTCTTGAGGAACGCCTCTGCCATCCATTCGGGGGAGCCCTTCGGATGCTGTCCGATGTTTCGCAGGATGTTGCGAAAGTGAGCGCCTCGATGCCCCGTGTCGATCAATCCTGCCAGCCCCATTCCCGAAAGGATGGCGCGACGGGGGCACGCGCCCTTGGCCAGCATCCGCGCTGACGTGCGCGCACCGAGCGAATAGCCCGCCAGATCATAATTTTCGAGGCCCAGATGTGCGATTAGCGCGAGCTGGTCATCAGCCAGGATGTCGGGCGGATAGGCCGCCGGATCATGGGGCCTTTCGCTAGCTCCATGCGCGCGCAAATCAGGCATGATGCAACGGAACCCAGCATCAACAAGCCCCGCCGCTGTGCCGTAGCTGATCCAGTTGGTCACGGCATCGCTGATAAATCCGTGCACGAGCAGAAGCGGCTGGCCTTCGCCCAACTCGCGCCACGCCAAACGCGTGCCATCGGGTGCGACGAAAAACTGGATATCAGGAAGGGTCATTCGGGCACCGTCTTCCCGACATCGATCGTGGCGCGGTCAAAGCCGGTTCTCCAAGCTTGAACATCCTCTGGTTGCGTGTCGAATGCCGGGATATCTTCCGGGATCACGATCCAGGGCTGCTTCTTCGAAACCCACAAATGCCCGCGCGGCGAAATCCCGGCGGCATCGTCAAGTGTGCCAACCTTAAGCGTAACCCATTCGCTGTCTTCTGAATGCCGGTGCCAAAGCCGCGTTCCGCAGGCAGGGCAGAATAGCGCGAGCTTGCGCTTGCCGCTGAAGGCCCAAGTCTCGTGAGTCGCGATTGCGCCCGTCACTTCGAGTTCCGCGAACCGCAGCGCGACGGACATCGAAAAAGCGCTAGCGGACTGCTTCTTGCACTCACCGCAATGGCAGGCGTACGTTGCAGGCAGCGGGCCGTTCAGCCGATACCGCACCGCACCGCACTGGCAGCCACCCGTGAACACCGCACTCATCTCTTCGCCTCCAACCCCTTTTGCTGCATTCGCCAGACGGCCATCTCGATCCGGTCTTGCCCGAAAAATGGCTCTCCATCGAAAATGAGCGTTGGAACACCCCAATGACCGCCTGCTTCCAGCGCGGCCTGATTGGCGGCAATTTCGGCGTCTAGAGTATCGGCTTCGGTGGCGGCCTCGGCGTCGAGTTCGGCAAGGTTCAATCCAGCCCGTTCTGCCGCCCCGGCAAGGTGATCGCCTTCGTGCCAGTTCTCGGCCCCACCCCAGATGAGCCGCGACACTTCATCGGCAAAGATCAGGCCCCTACCCCGCCGTGATGCGACCTGCCCCATCCGCGTCAGCCAGAAAATATAGGGCTGGTCGGCGGAAATCTTCCGCGTCATCATATCCTGCACAATCGGGTCGGGTCGAGGCGGACCGAACGGAATTCCGTGAAACTGCGCCACGCGGAACATGTCGAGCATCGTGTAACGCAGCCAGTTCGGATGATTACGCTCGAAGAAATCAGGCTGGCGGATTGCCAACGGATAGACCGGGCGTAAGTTGATCGTCAGGTCGTATTGTTCGGTCAACGCCCGATAGCGCCGCGTGGCGAGGTAGGAATAGGGCGATCGGAAGGACCAGAAGAGATCGGCTGAAAGTGTCATGAGTTGGCGCTCCACCTTAGGGACATGCACGACAGGCCTGCGTCTATCTTTCCGATCTCGGAGACCGGCAGGCCAACAGTCGATATGCCGAGTGCATCGATCAGGTCCCGACTGCGGGGCCAATGTGCACCGATGAACAGGCGATCGCGAACACGCAGAACGTTGGCTGCACCAGCCTCGCCCTCCGGCGCTACAATAACGCGCAGGCCAGCAAAGGCGGGACAATCGGCCATCGCGGGCGCGACGAAGACCGTTTCCTCATCGATCATCCCGCACCCGGTTTTGAAATGGAGGATTCCAGTCGGTGTGTCCGCAATGATCGCTTGCTTCCCGAGCTTTGCCAATAATCCACCCAGCGCCTCCGCACCAGACCGGTCAGTGCGGTGGGACAGGCCAATGACCACGCCGCCCGGCGTTACCAGCACATCGCCGCCATCGACATGGCCGGCGCCCAGCGAAAGCACGGTGGGAAAATGCCGGTGGAGGACGGGTGTGATAAGGGTCGCCTCCCCTGCCCGGCTCTCGGCTCCAGGCTTCAGCAATATTGCGCCGGTGCCGAAGACAAGCGCGGCATCCTCCACGAAAATGGAATCCGGATAGCCTTCCTCCGCCGGAAGGAGATCGACGGCCACGCCCGCCGCGCGCAACGCAGCAACATAGGTTTGATGTTCGCCTAGCAGCACGTCGTAGTCGGGATCGGCCCCATCGCCGTCGCGCAGTCCGCCAACGACCGAGCGACCGGGCACACGCGCAATCGCGTGGGAGAAATCGAACAGGGCCGTCATGCCTACTCGTTGCCAAACATGCTGCCGAGGATCCCGCCGACAGCCGCCGCTGCGGCTCCGGTGCCAACAACCGTGCCAACACTGCCCCGTTCGCCGTCGCGCGATGGCAGATAGCGTCCGATCTCCTCGGCCAAGTTGAGGATCGGCATCGATTGCAGCCAGATCTTGCCCGGCCCGGTCAGCGTCGCAAGGAACAGCCCTTCGCCGCCGAACAGCACATTGCGGAAGCCGCGCATCATCTGGATGTCGATTTCGATCGTCGGCTCCTGCATGCCGATATGGCCCGCATGAACGAGCAGCTTTTCGCCCGGGCGCAGCGTCTTTTCGACGACTTCGCCCGACAGGTCGAGGACCACAGTGCCCGGCCCCGAGACCCGCTGCATGATGAAGCCTTCGCCCGCGAAAAAGCCTGCGCCGAGACGCTGCTGGAACGCGATATCAAGCGTCACCGTCTTTTCGGCGCAGAGGAATGTCTCTTTGCGGCAGATCAGCGATTGACCGCTGGCCAGTTGCACCGGGATAATCTGGCCGGGGAAGCGCGGCGCAAACGAGATATGGCCAGTGTCCTCGGCAATGAATTCGGTGATGAACAATCCACCACCGCTCATCGCGCGCTTCAGCCCCGCAAACAGGCCGCCGCCGGTATGGGTATCCATCCGGATCGTATCCGACATCCACGCCATGCTGGCGGTCTGGCTGTAGAGGGTCTCACCCCGGTTCAAGTCGATCGCAACCGTTTGCATGACGGTGCCGGAAATCTCGTAGCGCATTATATCCTCCCTCAAGGGTCGAGGTATGTTATGCCGCAAGAAACGCCCTGACCAGCCTCAACCTTTCTTGAGATGCCGCCGCCCCAGCAATTCAGCGATCTGCACCGCGTTAAGCGCGGCTCCTTTGCGCAGATTGTCTGAAACGCACCACAGTGCCAAACCGTTTTCGACGGTCGGGTCTTCGCGGACGCGGCTGATGAAGGTTGCGTAATCGCCGACGCATTCGATCGGCGTAACGTATCCGCCATCTTCGCGTTTATCGACGAGCATGATGCCCGGTGCCTCGCGAAGCAGGCTCTGCGCTTTCTTGGCGGAGATCTCTTTTTCGAACTCGACGTGCAGCGCTTCGGAATGGCCGACAAAGACCGGCACGCGAACACAGGTCGCGACCACCTTGATCTTGGGATCGAGGATCTTCTTGGTCTCGACGACCATTTTCCACTCTTCCTTGGTGAATCCGTCATCGAGGAAATCGTCGATGTGGGGGATCACGTTGAAAGCGATCTGCTTGGTGAATTTCTTGGCTTCTGCGCTGTCGCCCACGAAGATGTTGCGCGATTGCTCGAACAGTTCGTCCATGCCTTCCTTGCCCGCGCCGGAGACTGACTGGTAGGTCGCGACGACCACGCGCTTGATCGTGGCATAATCGTGCAACGGCTTCAGCGCGACGACCATCTGGGCAGTCGAGCAATTGGGATTGGCGATGATATTCTTGCGCCTATAGCCCGCAATCGCGTCGGGATTCACCTCCGGGACGATCAGCGGGACATCGGGGTCCATCCGATAGAGCGAGCTGTTATCGATCACCACGCAGCCAGCGGCTGCGGCAATCGGCGCATATTTAAGCGTCGCTTCCGATCCGATCGCGAACAGCGCCATGTCCCAGCCGTTCCAATCGAAATGTTCGATATTCTGAACCTTGAGCATCTTGCCGGTCTCGCCGAATTCGACTTCCAGACCTTGCGACCGGCCAGACGCAACCGCAGCGATCTCTTCAATCGGAAACTCGCGTTCTGCCAGGATATTCAGCATTTCGCGGCCCACATTCCCGGTGGCACCAGCAACTACAACACGATAGCCCATATTCAATCTCTTTCAGTCAAAAGAAAGGGCCGGAACCCTGTTTGGATCCCGGCCCTTTCGGTCATTCGTTTTGTTCAAACGCGCGGGATCAGGCCTCGGGGGCCGCTTTCGCTGCGTCAGTAATTCGCGTGTCGCGACGTTCGGCGATACGCGCCGATTTGCCGCGGCGACCGCGCAGGTAATAGAGCTTGGCACGACGCACGGCGCCCTTGCGGATCACTTCGATGCTGTCGATGTTGGGCGAATAGAGCGGGAAAACGCGTTCCACGCCTTCGCCGAACGAAATCTTGCGAACCGTGAAGTTCGATCCCATGCCCTTGTTCGAACGCGCGATGCACACGCCTTCATAGTTCTGTACGCGAGTGCGTTCGCCTTCAACCACGCGCACGCCGACTTTCAGCGTATCGCCGGGGCGAAATTCAGGGACTTTCTTGTCTGCGGTCAATTTTGCGATCTGTTCCGCTTCGATCGTCTGGATGAGGTTCATGCCCCATTTGGTCCTTTATTCTTCCGCCGCGCGCCAGAGGCAGACTGGTCCCGAGCGCCGACATGGCGCTCCCAAAGGTCCGGTCTGCGTAACCGTGTATCGTCCTCCGCCTGTTGTTTCCGCCAGGCAGCTATTTTCGCATGATCCCCCGATCGCAGCACTTCGGGGATCGTGCGCCCTTCCCACTCAGCAGGTCGGGTATAGTGCGGATATTCTAAAAGTCCGTTTTGAAAGGACTCCTCGAAACCGCTGGAAGCCGCGCCCATTACGCCGGGAAGCAGGCGAATGCAAGCGTCGAGAAGCATCAGCGCAGCAGGCTCTCCGCCGGACAGGACGATGTCGCCCATCGACACCTGTTCGATAGGTCGGGCGTCGAAAATACGCTCATCGAATCCCTCGAAACGGCCGCACAGGATGGTGACGCCGGGGCCGCTGGCGAGGTCTCGGATGCGGGCCTGGGTGATCGGAGTGCCGCGTGGCGTCATGGCGAGGATGGGGGCACCCGGTAAGACTGCGAGGGCATGATCGACGGCCGAGGCAAGAACATCCGCCCTTAGCACCATCCCTGCCCCGCCGCCCGCCGGAGTATCGTCAACGGTACGATGTTTGTCGGTGGCGAAATCACGGATCTGGATGGGGGTGCAAGACCATTTCCCTTCCTCCAGCGCGCGTCCGGCGATCGATACGCCGAGTGGGCCGGGGAACATCTCTGGATAGAGGGTAAGGATCTGGGTGGCAAAGGTCATCGCGCTGCGATTTTCCGAACGAGCCAAGCGGATAGAATCCCGACACCAAAACCCGCTAGAGCAGCGAAGGCAATGATCACAGAAAATGCCATCGCCATCCCACAAGCGTCAACGCCGCAATCCTCTTTTGTTGCGAAGGAGGCATTCAGAAACACATAAAGGCAAAGGAGCCAAACGAAAACAG
>JANLQV010000195.1:0-2377 GCA_031368025.1 Sphingomonadales bacterium
GAAGCCCTGCCACCATTGGCCGAGGGCGAATATTATCATGCCGACCTGATTGGCCTGCCTTGCGTTTCGACCGACGGCGATGATCTCGGCAAATGCGTCGCCGTCGAAAATTTCGGCGCGGGCGATGTGATCGAGATCGAACGCCCCGACGGCAAACGCTTCATGGTGCCAATCAGGTCGGCATGATAATATTCGCCCTCGGCCAATGGTGGCAGGGCTTCGCGGGGGACAGTGAGTTCGGTTCCGCGCGCAGCTTCGGCGGCGTTGCGGTCCGATATTTCGGCAAAGCGTGCGATGGCGCCGTTGTTGCCGGGCCGCAGGCTTTTGAGCGTCAACGCGCCATCATTGAAACTCTTGTGCGCGGTCAGGCTCTCAAGCCCTTCGGCGAACAGCTTCAATCGCACCTCCCCCGTCACGCCATGCGCGCCGATGACGACCGCAAGGGTGACGGGGCGGTGTGCCAAGGTTTAACCCTCAGCCTTTTCCTCGGTTGCCTCTTCAGCGGCCGGGGCTTCTTCCGCTTCGGCGACTGGGGCGTCTTCAGCCGGAGCTTCCACAGCAGGCGCTTCCTCGATAGCGGCTTCAACAACTGGGGCTTCCTCAACCGCAGCCGCTTCTTCAGCCACCGGAGCAACTTCTTCTACAACTTCCGGCTCAGGCGCTGGAGCAGCGGCGGCTTCGGCGGCTGCAACCTTGGCGGCTTCTGCGGCTTCAGCAGCGGCTTCAGCCTTCTTTGCCAGCTCTTCCACGCGCTCCACGGCCTTTTCGCCAGGCTTGCCCTTGGTCGGGTTGTTGCGCGCCGCGCGTTCGCGCAGGCCAGCAACGTCGAGGAAGCGCGCAACGCGATCAGTCGGCTGTGCACCAACGCCCAGCCAATGCTTGGCGCGATCGGCGTCGAGCGTCACGCGCTTGGCATCGTCCTTGGCGAGGAGCGGGTTATAGGTTCCGATCTTCTCGATAAAGTTGCCGTCGCGCGGCGAACGGGCGTCCGCAACCACGATCCGGTAATAAGGGCGCTTCTTGGAACCGCCGCGCGACAAACGAATTGAAACTGCCATTTTATGTCTTCCTTGTGTTGATCGATTGAACTTGAAACTATCTCTTGAACATACCCGGTGGCAGCCCGGGCATCCCGCCCGGAGCTGCGCCACCCATTAGACCGCCAAGCCCGCCGCCCTTGCCGAGCAGCGCACCCAAACCCTTCATCCCGCCCATTTTCCGCAAGCGCTTCATCGCAGAGCCCATTTCCTGGTGCATCTTGAGCAGCTTGTTCACTTCCTGGACGGTCGTGCCGGAGCCATTGGCAATGCGGATCTTGCGCTTGGCGTTGACCAGTTCGGGTTTGACCCGTTCCTTTGGCGTCATCGAGCCGATCATCGCGTCCATGCGGATCAGGATGCGATCATCCATGCCTGATTGTGCCATCGCCGCTTGCGCCTTCTTCATGCCCGGCATCATTCCCATCAGCGCGCCCATGCCGCCCATCCGCCGCATCTGGCCAAGCTGGGAGCGCAGGTCGTTCATGTCGAACTGGCCCTTGGCCATCTTCGCCGCGAGCGCCTCTGCCTCATCCTGCTGGATGGTTTCGGCGGCGCGTTCCACAAGGCTGACGACATCGCCCATGCCAAGGATACGACCGGCAACGCGCTCGGGATGGAATACATCTAGGCCTTCGAGCTTTTCGCCCATGCCGGCGAACTTGATCGGCTTGCCGGTGATGGCCCGCATCGAAAGCGCCGCACCGCCGCGCGCATCGCCATCCATCCGGGTCAGGACAACCCCCGACACTGCCACCTGTTCGCCAAATGATTTGGCGACGTTGACCGCATCCTGTCCGGTGAGCGCATCGACGACGAGGAGGATTTCGGCCGGTTCGGAAACCTGCGCAACCGCCTTCATCTCGTCCATCAACTGGGCATCGACATGAAGCCGCCCGGCTGTGTCGAGCATCAGGACATCAAAGCCCTGCAGCTTGGCCGCCTGCATCGCGCGTTTGGCGATATCGACCGGTTGCTGGCCTGCCACGATCGGCAGCGTTGCCACGCTGATCTGTTCACCCAGAACGGCCAATTGTTCCTGCGCCGCCGGACGATTGACATCGAGCGACGCCATCAGGACCTTTTTGCGATCCTTCTCGGTGAGCTTCTTGGCGATTTTCGCGGTCGTCGTGGTCTTGCCCGAGCCTTGCAGGCCGACCATCATGATGATCGCGGGCGGCGTAACCGACAGTTCAAGTTCCGCTGCCTCGCTGCCCAGCATCTCGACAAGCGCGTCGTTGACGATCTTGACGACCTGCTGGCCGGGGGTGATCGATTTCAGAACCGACTGGCCGACGGCCTTTTCGGTAACGCTGTCGATGAAGGAACGAACCACGGGT
>JANLQV010000291.1:0-2770 GCA_031368025.1 Sphingomonadales bacterium
CTCGCAGAATGACTATGGCGACCAGCAGGAGCCTCCAGTCGCGGTCTATCAGGACGATGCCTATGCGAGTTCGATCAACACTGCGAGCTTTCCGATCTTTGACCTTGCACGCGTCGAGGCGCTTCGCGGGCCGCAGGGAACGCTCTTTGGTCGCAATGCGACCGGCGGCGCTGTCCAGTTCATCTCCAACCAGCCTACAAAGGATTGGGGCGGCTATGTCACAGGGACGTATGGCCGCTATAATCAGACGATTTTGGAAGGCGCCATTTCCGGACCATTGGGAGATACGCTCGGGATCCGGATTGCGGGCATCTATGATCATGATAGCGGCTTCATCAAGTCGCTGGTTCCCGGCATTCCTGATCGCGGCGCGAACAACCATTTTGCGCTTCGAAGCATTTTGGCGTGGGAGCCTTCTTCCGATTTCAAGGCGCGCCTGACGGTCCGCTATGCCAAGGCAGACAAGGAACGCCAGGCCGGGCTCTATTCCAGTGAACCCGCCTGCCCCAATGCCCAGTTTCAGGGCGAATTTCTGGCACCGGGCGTGACGTGTGCCTATTGGATCGGCATTGGCACGCCGGGTCCCGGCACGACGGCGACCGGCTTTCGCAATGATGCCATCACGCCTTCACGCGGCGGCACGCCATTTGCGACTCAGGAAACCTCGCCCTCCTACGTCGACCGCAGCCTGTTTGGTTCAACCTTGCGGCTCGATGCGGCGTTCGGCAATTTCGACTTTGTTTCGATCACCGATTATCAGCACCTCCGCAAATTCTATGTTGAAGGCGGAGATGCCTCGCCCGATCTCGGCGTGGTCTTTTTCCAGGGTGCCAAATCAAATCAGGTTTCCCAGGAATTCAGGCTGTCCACAAAGTTTGGCGCAAACCAGCTTGTCGTCGGTGCCTATGGCTTGATCATCGATGGTGATTTCACCGGCAAATTCGCGTCGCCATTTTACGGCTATGATCCAAGCGTTGCTTTTTCCCAGCGCACAGAGTCAGTGGCGTTTTTTGCGCAGGATGAGCTTGAACTTTCCGACAAGATCAAACTGATCGGCGGCTTGCGCTACTGGCGCGACAAGAAGCGCGGAAATTATGTGGGGACCGAACCAAGTACCGGCGTTGGCATCAATTTCGGGCCAGGCGGAACCACATATTCGAGTTTTGGAGTGTTGCAGCCGCAGACTGGAATTCTCGTCAACAGCAGCTCCGCTACGCCAACCTTCAGCGGCGTCACGGCGCGTGCTGAAATCGATTATAAGCCCATTGATAACATCCTGATTTATGCGAGTTACAACCGGGGAAGCAAAAGCGGCGGTTTCACTTTTTCCACCGGAACCCCCTTTGCCGGATTTGAGGCAGCTTTCCTCAACGGCATTCCCTACAAACCTGAGGTTCTGGATTCCTATGAGGTGGGAGTGAAGTCCACGCTCAACCGCTTCACGACCCTCAATCTTGCGGCCTTTGTCTATCACTACAAAAATTATCAGGCCTTTGCCCAGGTCGGCCCAATCCAGTCCGTTATCAACTTGCCGGCGACGTCAAAGGGCCTGGAAGCGGAACTGAATGTCCGCCCAGCCCAGGGATTCTCGCTTCAGGTCGGGGCGTCATTTCTGGATAGCAAGGTCAAGAATATCCTGCTTCCCGATCTGGCGTCGATCGTTACTCATGATTTACCTCAGGCTCCCGGATTTTCGGGAAATGCGCTTGCACGGTACGAATTTTCGCTCGGTGGTGGAACCGCCTCGGTCCAGGCGGACGTGCAGTATTCAGGAAAATTCTGCTTTACCGTGCTGTGCGCACCGGTTGAACAGGAGCGTGCATATACCGTCGCAAATAGCCGGATAGGGTTTGCGGGCGCCGAAGGACATTGGGAAATAGCGGCATTCGTGAACAATATGTTCAACCGCAAATATCGCGCTTATGCATTTGACAGTTCGCTGTTTGCCGGGCTTGTTGCCGGTGTTTATGCCAAGCCGCGGACATGGGGTGTTACCGGCACAGTCCATTTCGGCGCGAGTAAATAGCAGCGTAAGGAACCCCCGGGGATGAATAGCAAAGCAACCGCCGCCGCAGCGATCGGCGGCGAAGCCGGGGGATCCAGCCCCGCTCCGGCGGTCATGCAGCTTCATCGCGAATTGAATTGGCGAGACGCGTTCTGGGCGTCGAGTGGCGTGCCGGCGGGCGTCCTGCTGACGATGGGGGGCGTTGCCACCATCATAGGCCAGCCATCCTGGGTGGTGTGGATCGTCTCAATTCTGATGGGGTTCGTTCAATCCTTCGTTTATGCGGAAATCGCGGGGTTGTATCCGCATAAATCGGGCGGAGCTTCGGTTTATGGAGCCGCGGCTTGGCTGCCTTACAGCAAGTTTATCGCTCCGGTTTCTGTCTGGTGTAACTGGCTCGCCTGGTCTCCGGTCCTGGCGCTGGGAACCAGCCTGGGCGCTGGATATGTGATGGCCAGCCTGTTCGCGCCCGATGCTGCCATCAATGTGTGGAAGATCAACCTGCTCGATCTCGGCTTTATCCGCGATGGTCTGCATCTACGCATCAATATGGTATCGATCATTGCAGCGTGCTTTCTGCTGCTGACGTTCGCCTTGCAGCATCACGGAGCGGCGCGCGCGGCCACTGCGCAAAGCATTCTGGGCGTTGTCTGCCTCGCACCTTTGATCCTGATCGGGCTGGTGCCAATCGTGACGGGGGACCTTCCGTCAGACCATCTTTTCCCATTGCTCCCGCTCGTTCGCGATGCGGCGCATCACGCATCT
>JANLQV010000310.1:0-18618 GCA_031368025.1 Sphingomonadales bacterium
TGTCGAGATCGTCGAGCAAAATGTCCGTGGCGCGGGCAAGCTGGACGGCAAGGCAGGTATCAAGCACGTCCGAACTGGTCATGCCCTGATGCATGAAGCGCGCCTCATCCCCGACATGTTCGGCAACCGACGTCAGGAAGGCGATCACGTCATGCTTCACTTCAGCCTCAATCTCATCGATCCGGGCGACGTCGAAGCCGCCTTTCTCCCAGATCGCCTTGGCCGCTTCCCTGGGCACCACACCCAATTCGGCAAGCGCGTCAGTGGCGTGCGCCTCGATTTCGAACCAGATCTGAAAACGGGTTTCGGGCTCCCAGATCTTGACCATATCGGGGCGGGAATAGCGCGGAACCATTTGATTTCCTTATCGGCAAGACGGCGAATGCGCAGTGCCCTAACAGAGGGGAAAGCGGGCTTCAAACGGTGAGCAAGAAATTTCGCGACACTGTATCCAATCGGCGGTCCAATACGTATTACATTGACGGAGCCAAGCATTTGGCTTTCCGGCGTTTGGGCGGAAGGCGCTTTCAAAATGTTTCACCTGAACTCGTCTCTCAATATCACGCTGCGGATCTGGCTAAAGATATACGCATCGCTGATGACTACCGTCCGCCCGCTGGTCGATCTGGGCGCACGTTTCTGGGTCTTTCAAGCAGTTTCAATGCAGGCGATGGGTGGGCTCGATTCGCTGTCGCTCCTGAAGATCGCAGCTTCGTTGTTGCTGCTCATCGGACTGATGACGCGCGGGGTGGCTGTTCTGCTCCTGATCCCGGTCGTCCTTGCACAATTCGGGGGCGAACCCGTCGACGGACAACTTTTCCAGATCGTCTTTCTGACCTGGTTTGTCATACACGGTGCTGGCTCGTTTTCGTTCGATTCCCTATTATCAGGCGGGCTGACCGACGGTGCCTTGCCGATTGTGCCAAACCTGATACGGGCCGGCGCCCTGCTGGACCGACTTGGCCAGCCAATTTACCTCGCGATTCTCAGGCTCTGGATGGCGGCGACATGGTATTACCTCGCTTTCCTCCCCGAAATTTCCCAGCAAGCTGCGCCGTTTCTGCCAGTCAATACATTTTCAAATACACCGCCCTCTTTTGCATTCGTCGGATTTCTGCTGGCGCTGTTCGGCGTCGCGATGCCTGCGCAGTTCGCATTGCTGGCGGTCGGCATTTACGGGCAACAGGCAATTGGCATGATGTCCGGGCTTGAAATGACGGGCGTCGATCCCCTCGCGCTTTTCGTCTGCGCACTGGCGGGCTTTTATGGCGGCGGGCACCTTTCAATTGATCGCATCGTTTCGGAATGGCTCCAGACCCATATCCTATTCGAGCGGCGCGACGCTCACATTCCAGATGAATGGCCGCGCATCGTCGTCGTGGGTGCCGGCTTTGCGGGCCTTGCTTGCGCTGCACGACTGGCCCGTCTTCCCGTGCGACTGACCGTCATTGACCGGCAGAATTACCACTTGTTCCAGCCCTTGCTTTATCAAGTCGCGACGGCGAGCCTCTCTCCAGCCGATATCGCCATTCCAATCCGCGGGCTTTTCCGCACGGACCATAATGTCAACGTCCTGCTTGGCGAGGTTACGTCGATCGACAAGGCCGATCGACGCGTGCAGATGGGATCGCGGTCCGTCCCTTATGATTGGCTGGTGATCGCAACAGGAGCGCGCCACAGCTATTTTGGCCGGGACGAATGGTCCCCCTTTGCGCCCGGGCTCAAGCGGGTCGATGATGGCGTGCAGATCCGCAGCCGCGTGCTGGGAGCGTTTGAAAGGGCCGAAGCCGCCGAGGCCGAGGACGAACGTGAACGCCTTTTGAATTTCGTGGTGATCGGCGGCGGCCCGACCGGCGTTGAGATGGCAGGCGCGATTGCCGAAATGGCATCGCATGGTCTGAGGGACGATTTCAGAATGATAGACCCGGCTAGCGCGCGAGTCATTCTCGTTCACGCAGGAGACCGATTATTGCCGCCTTTTGCTCCGGAAATGTCGGCAGAAGCACAAAAGGCACTTGAACGGCTTGGCGTCGAAGTCCGGCTGAATGCCCGAGTCACCGGGATCGAGCCGCAAGCGGTCGTGATCGGTGAAGATCACATTCCAACCGAAACCGTAATCTGGGCAGCGGGCGTAACGGCTTCGCCAGCTGCGCAATGGCTTGACGTCGAGCCCGGCCCAGCTGGTCGCGTGGTGGTTGGGGATGATCTCAGCCTGCCCGGCCACACAGAGATATTCGTGGTCGGCGATGTTGCAGCGAGCCTGGGCTGGAAAGGCAAGCCGGTCCCCGGTCTTGCCCCTGCGGCCAAGCAAGCGGGTCGTTACGTGGCGGACCTGATCCGCGCAAAACTGTCCGATCAGCCCAAGCCCAAAGCCTTTGCCTATCGCCATCAAGGCAATCTGGCGACAATCGGCCGCAAATCTGCGGTGGTGGAAATTGGCCGCCTGAAGATCGCGGGCGCGCCAGCCTGGTTCCTATGGGGCGCCGTGCATGTCGGGTTTCTGGCCGGCGTTCGAAACCGGATTTCGGTCATTTCCAACTGGATGTGGTCGTATTTCACATTGCGGTTTGGCGTTGGGCTCATCACGGGCGGGAATGAGCAGGGGTAGGAGGTCGAAATGCGGTATCCCACTGCGATTGAACCCGGCACGGAAACATCGGCTTTTGGCATCGTTGTTCCCGATCTGCCCGGATGTTTTTCGGCTGGTGACAGCCTTGACGAAGCAATGACCGGTGCCGAAGAGGCCGTGGCAGCGTGGATTGATGCCACACTCGACGCGGGCGAATCCATTCCCGCTCCAACGAGTCTGGATGCTCTCCGGAAGAATCCCGATTATGCCGGGTGGACGTTCGGCGTCGTCACGATTGACCCCGCCTTGCTCGACGATACCACCGAGCGCATCAACATCTCGCTCCCCCGTCGCGTCCTCAAACGGCTCGACGCAATGGCCTATGCCGTGGGCGAAACCCGTTCAGGCTATATCGCACACATGACGCTAGAGGAGCCAAGTCGGACGACATAGACCCTGATGATTTTAGGTTGCCTTGATCCACCTCCCCGCCTTCCCGAGCGCGGACGGAAACCGAATGAACTCAAAATAATCCCGCTCCGACGCAGCGAATAATCGACAAGGCGCGCGCCTTCGATACCCGTCAAAGCTCAAACTCCGTCGGATGGTTTCCAGCCCGGTTGGGCGTCAAAACGCTCGACCGAGGAATCGATTGAATCCCAATCTGGACGGGTGCGCGCGAAGACGGCCACCTGCGGCGTCAGTGCGTTGGGATCATCCAAAGTGCCAAGCGAGACGGTCATAAAACCGGGCATGCCGGTATTCTTGCCAAACAGCGGGCTTCCACAAGCGCCGCAGAACAGTCGCGTGACGGAGTTGCCTGCGTCGCTGAGAAGTGAAAACAGAGCTACACTGCCCGTCAGGCTTACGCCCTCCTCGGCAAACATCGCCCCCGTCGAATGTCCGGCGCCAGTCAGCCGCTGGCAGTCCCGACAATTACAATGCGCCACGACAACAGGATCACCCTCAATCGAATAAGAGCAACCCCCGCACAAGCACCGCCCGGTCAACATTTTGTCACTCAACACTCATAAACGGCGGATCGGCGATCTGCTGGCGGGATTCATTCATCAGCCGTCCCCAATCTGCCGATAGCTGGGTGAAATAAGCATCATTTTCCATGATGCGACGTCGGATGATAGGTTTGGAGCGATCCGCCGGAACCACAATAAGATCGAATGGGAGGCCAACCGAGAGGTTCGAGCGCATCGTAGAGTCGAAGGAGATCAATCCGACTTTTACCGCTTCATCAAGCGTTGAGTCCCATTGGAGCGCACGGTCTAGGATGGGTTTGCCATATTTGAGTTCGCCGATCTGGGCGAACGGACTGTCAGGCTGGCATTCGATAAAATTGCCTTCGGAATAGACCAGGTAGAGCATCAGCGGCCCATCGCCGACCCGACCACCAAGCAGCAGTGAGACATCGGCATTGATCCCGGTTCCATGAAGTGTGCGCCCTATGGCGCGCCGCGCATCGGCCAAGGCTTCCCCAACGAGCTGCGCGACGCGGAACATGGTCGGCATCGTCGCCACGGTTCGTTTCGGCGCGTCTTCGGTTTCCGGAGCAAGCCCTTCGGCGAGCATCGAGAGCATCGCCTGCGTCACCGACAGACTGCCCGCCGACGCACAGATGATGAGCCTATCGCCGTCGTCCGCCAGAATGTGCAGCTTGTTATAGGTCGAAATATTGTCGATCCCGGCATTGGTGCGGGTATCGGAGATAATCACCAGCCCGGCCTTGGGCCGCATTCCTACGCAATAGGTCATATTCCGGATTGCCTTTGTCAGCCCGAGACGTCGTGGCGGGAGACTATCCCTGTGTCTGGCTCATCGCAACCCGGACTTCGACATCGAGTTCCTCAATCCCCCCGCCACGCCGCGTGCCCGATAGAGGCGTGGAGTCACCAGCGTCGAGCCCGACTGCCACGCGAACATAGGTTTCACCCGGCGAACGCCCGGTCGATGGGTCGAACCCGACCCAGCCCGTGCCTTCGATGAAGACTTCGCCCCAACAATGCGCGGACTTGTGGCTGCCTGCGTTGGGGCCGTCGAGGCAATGGCCGGAAATCAGGCGGGCGGGGTAGCCGCCGGCCCGCGCGGCGGCGAGGAAGACATGGGCGCAATCGCGGACGCTGCCCCGGCCTTCGGCCAACACATCGGCAGCCGTCCGGTTCTTGGGCGTGCGCCCGGCTTCCGCAGTGATCGCCGAATTGACGGCGGCGTTGAGCGCCGCCGCGCGCTCGAAGGTCGCATCTCCTTTGTCGACAAGAGCGGCGACAGCGGCGTTTGCGGTTGTCAACGGTGTCGTGCGCGTGAAGAAAATCGGCGGCAAAGGCTCAAGCGTGCCCGTTACGCGCCCGCCCATATCGTCGGTCAGCACATCCCCGCGCACCATGATCGCCACTGCATCAATCGGCCCGTCGACATAAAGCATCGTGGTGATGTTCCCATAACCGTCATGCCCTTCGCGCAGCCTAGCGTCGCAATCGACGTCGATCCGCCAGTCGATCACGGTCTGACCGGCGCAATCAATAGGCGTCATCCGCAAAAGCTGGACGACCCGGGCCTGCGGTTGGCTGAAACGGTACTGGGTGCGATGATCGATCGACAAGCGCATCAAAGGAACCTGAACTGATTGGCAATCGCACCGTCAAGCGCGGCATTGGATTCAAGGAAATCCTCAAGATATTCGTGGAGCCCGGTCGCGATGATTTGTTCCACATTGACACTGCCGAACTCGCTGTGCCGCGCCCGGGCGAGGCGGTCAGCTTCGCCCTGGCTGCCCGTGTCCTTGCCAATCCCTGCAAGATGCTGGACCACTTCTTCCGCGCATGCTGCAAGCGACCTTGGTAATTCTCGCCTCAGGATCAGCAGCTCAGTGACGAGCCAAGGCTTCAATCCCTCGCGGTAGAGCCAGCGATAGGCATTTACCGCTGAGACGGTCTGGAGAATTGTCGTCCACTGGTCGCGGTCGACCGTGCCCCCAACCGCTTCGCCTTCGGGAAGGAGGATGTGATATTTGACGTCGAGCAGCCGCGCTGTGTTGTCGCCGCGTTCAATCGCAGCGCCGAGCCGGATAAAACGAGAGGATGGGTTGCGTAACATCCGGCTGATAGCCCCTTCGAAACCGCGGGTTTCGGCTTCCGCCTGCGCCACAAGGCTCAAAACCTGTTCGGTATCGCCGGGGCTTTTCTTGCCGTGAAAGAGCAACCAGGCACGGTTGATCGTGCTCCATGCCTCACGCGACAGCGACGTGCGAACGGCTTTCGCATTGTCGCGCGCTGCGTTGAGGCAGGACAGGACCGAACCCGGATTATCGGTAGAAACTGTGAGGAAACGCGTCACATTCTGCGGCGTGAGGGCATGCTTGGCAAGATCGAACGGCTCGTCGGCATCGAGCACTTTCATCGCGCTCAGCCACGCTGCATCTCCCGCTGGTCGCGTGGAAAGCGCATCGAGCCTGAGCGTTGCCTCCACCAGACGCGCGGTGAATTCAGCGCGCTCGATATAGCGACCCAGCCAGTAAAGGCTCGAAGCAGTGCGCGAGAGCATCAGCCAACACCGCCATCATTGGCGAGGATGAAACTGTCCTTCGTGCCGCCGCCCTGGCTTGAATTGACGACCAGAGAGCCCTCCTTGAGCGCAACCCGCGTCAGGCCACCCGGGACGACCTTCACCTTGTTCGGCTGGCTCAAGACGAACGGTCGGAAATCAACATGCCGCGGCGCGATGCCCTTGTCGGTCAGCGTCGGGACGGTTGAAAGCGCGAGCGTAGGCTGAGCAATATAGCGATGCGGTTCAGCCTTGAGCGCGGCGCGGAATTCCTCAATCTGGGCTCTGGTCGCCATCGGGCCGACCAGCATCCCGTATCCGCCCGACCCGTCGACCAGTTTCACGACGAGCTTTTCAAGATTATCGAGAACATATTTCAAAGCCTGCGGCTCGCGGCAGCGGAATGTTTCAACGTTGGGCAGCAGCGCGTCGCCACCCGAATAATAGCGGACGATTTCCGGCATGTAGGAATAGACCGCCTTATCGTCGGCAATGCCCGTTCCCGGTGCGTTGACGATGGTCACATTGCCCGCGCGGTAGGCCGAAATCAGCCCGGGCACACCGAGCATCGAATCCGGACGAAAGATCAGCGGATCGAGAAAATCATCATCGATCCGGCGATAGATGACGTGGACCTGCACGCGACCGGTGATCGTTCGCATCCACACCTTGTCATCATCGACTTCAAGATCGGCAGCCTCGACCAGTTCGATTCCGATCGTGTCTGCCAGGAAGCTGTGTTCATAATAGGCGGAATTGAAATGCCCCGGCGTCAGGATCACGCAAACCGGATCGCTGCCGCATCTGCGGGGCGCGACTGACTGCATCGTTTCGTGGAGCAGATCGGTATAGCTGTCGACTGGCTCGACCTGATAAGTCTGGAACAGTTCTGGGCACAGCCGGATCATCGCCTCGCGATTCTCCAGCATGTAGGAAACGCCCGACGGCGTCCGGGCATTGTCTTCAAGAACCCAGAAGTCATTTGCGCCAGTCCGCACAAGATCGATCCCGCAAATGTGTGACCAGACGTCGTGCGGTGGGCGTGAGCCCACAATTTCCGGGCGGAACTGCGGGTTGCACAGGATCAGGTCTTCCGGGATGATCCCGTCCGCCAGGATCTTGCGGGGGCCGTATATGTCGGTCAGGAAGGCATTGATGGCCTCGACCCGCTGGACAAGCCCGGCAGACAGCGACGACCATTCGGACGCAGTGAAGACGCGCGGCACAATGTCGAACGGGATAATCCTCTCCGCGGCCTCATCCTCGCCATAGACGGCGAAGGTGATGCCAAGCTGGCGGAAGGTCGCTTCGGCTGCCTCCTGGCGTCGGTGAAGTTCGGCGGGCGGAGTCCGGTCGAGCCAGCGACCAAGCGCTGCAAACTCGGGTCGCGCGGCATTTCCTTCCAAAAAGCCTCGAATCTCGTCAAAGGGACGCATTGCGGGAGAGTGCATCGCTTTGGTGCGATGCACAAGTGGGGTCAGATCAATCCTGCAAGGGGGCTCGACGGATCGGCATACATCCGGCGCCCCATCCGTCCCGCAGTATAGGCTAATCGTCCGCTTTCCACCGCGAGTTTCATTGCGCGGGCCATGGCAATGGGATCTTTGGCCTCGGCAATCGCGGTGTTCATAAGGACGCCGTCGCATCCCAATTCCATTGCAACAGCGGCATCCGACGCCGTGCCAACGCCAGCATCGACCAGCACCGGAACGTTCGCACCTTCGACGATGAGGCGGATCGTCACGCGGTTCTGGATGCCGAGGCCCGAGCCAATCGGGGCGCCCAGCGGCATGATCGCGACCGCACCGGCCTCCTCAAGCTGCTTCGCGCCGATCGGATCATCGACGCAATAAACCATCGGTTTGAAGCCTTCCTTCACCAGCACCTCGGTTGCCTTCAACGTCTCGCGCATGTCGGGATAAAGCGTCCGCGCCTCACCCAACACTTCGAGCTTCACCAGATCCCAGCCACCCGCCTCACGCGCCAGCCGCAGCGTCCGGATCGCATCGTCCGCAGTGAAGCAACCCGCCGTGTTTGGCAGATAGGTATATTTCTTCGGATCGATAAAGTCGGTCAGCATTGGTGCCTTGGGGTCGGTGACATTCACCCGCCGCACCGCGACCGTAATAATCTCTGCGCCCGATGCCTCGAGCGCCGCCGCATTCTGGGCGAAATCCTTATATTTGCCGGTGCCGACGATCAGTCGTGACGTGAAAGTCTTGCCTGCGACCGTCCATGTATCACCCTGCCCGCCGCCGACGAAATGGACGATCTCGATCTGGTCGCCGTCCGCAATCAATGCATTGGTCAGCGTTGATCGTGGCACGATTTCGAGATTGCGCTCCACCGCGATCTTGTTTGGATCAAGCCCGATTTCGGCTGCCAGATCGGCAATTGTGCGGCCAGGCAGGACGTTGCGGGGTTCGCCGTTCAAGGTAATAGAAAGCATGCGCCTGGGACTCGTTCTTGGCCTTTTCGATTGCAGCCCATATAGGGAGCAGCCAACGCCCCGCAACCGGAACCGCAGCATAATGCCAGACTTGCCCGTGATCTATGTCCTGAATGGCCCCAATCTCAACCTGCTCGGCACACGCGAGCCTGAGATTTACGGCACCGACACGCTTGATGACATTGCGGGTCAGCTTGAGGACCAGGCCAAGGGACTTGGCCTCATGATCGACATGCGGCAGTCAAACCATGAAGGCCATCTGATCGACTGGATGCATGAGGCCAATTCACGCGGGGCCAAGGCGATCCTGCTCAATGCGGCTGCGCTCACCCATACCTCACTTGCGCTCTACGATGCGATCCGTTCGATCCAGACGCCAGTCATCGAAGTGCACCTGTCCAACCCGCATGCGCGCGAGGAGTTTCGCAAACACAGCTATGTCGGGATGGCCGCGAAAGGCACCTTTGCCGGGTTCGGCGCCAAATCCTATGCGCTGGCGCTGGACGCGGCGGCCAAGCTCTGACAATGCAAATCATCAAAATAATCCGGGGGTCCAATGACTGATAAATCAGGCGTCTTGCAGGTCGACCTGAAGCTGGTGCGCCAGCTTGCCGCGCTGCTTGACGAAACCGCGCTGTCCGAAATCGAAGTCGAAGATGGCGGCCGCAAAATCCGGGTGGCGCGGAACATGACCGTGACGACCGCCGCTGCACCAGTCGCTATTTCGGCCCCAGCTTCCGCAGCCCCCGTTGCTGCACCATTGGCACCCGCCGGTGATCATCCCGGCACTGTCAAATCGCCGATGGTCGGCACGGCCTATCTGGCTCCCGATCCCGATGCGCCGCCGTTCGTTGCGGTTGGTGCCACCATCAAGGAAGGCGATACCATCCTGATCATCGAAGCGATGAAGGTCATGAACCCGATCATCGCGCCACGCGGCGGCAAGGTTACGCAAATCCTGGTCGGCAGCGGCCAGCCCGTCGAATTTGACCAGCCATTGGTCGTCATCGAATAATGGCCATCGAAAAGCTGCTCATCGCCAATCGCGGTGAAATTGCGCTGCGCATACACCGCGCAGCACATGAAATGGGGATCAGGACCGTCGCCGTGCATTCGACCGCCGATGTCGACGCCATGCATGTACGCTTGGCAGATGAAGCAATCTGCATCGGCCCGCCGGCTGCCAAAGATAGCTATTTGAATATTCCGGCGATCATCTCCGCTGCGGAAATCAGCAACGCTGATGCGATCCATCCCGGCTATGGCTTCCTGTCTGAAAATGCTCGATTTGCAGAAATCGTCGAGGAACACAAAATTGCTTTCGTCGGCCCGAAGCCCCAACATATTCGCACGATGGGGGACAAGGTTCAGGCAAAGAAAACGGCGGGTGCGCTGGGCATGCCGCTGGTTCCGGGTTCCGAGGGCGCGATCGATGATGTCGGCGAAGCGAAGAAGATCGCAATGGACATCGGTTATCCGGTGATCATCAAAGCGGCATCCGGTGGTGGCGGGCGCGGGATGAAGGTCGTCAATTCCGAAGACGAGCTCGAAACCCAAATGCTGCAAGCCGGAACCGAAGCGAAGGCTGCATTCGGCGATGCTACAGTCTATCTCGAAAAATATCTCGGCAATCCGCGCCACATCGAGTTCCAGATCTTTGGCGACGGCAATGGCAATGCCATCCATCTGGGAGAGCGCGATTGTTCGCTCCAGCGCCGCCACCAGAAAGTGCTGGAGGAAGCGCCCTCACCTGTCATCAGTTCAGAAGAACGGATGCGGATGGGCGGCGTCGTTTCCAAGGCGATGGCCGATATGGGTTATCGCGGCGCAGGAACGATAGAATTCCTTTGGGAAGACGGAAAATTCTATTTCATCGAAATGAACACCCGCATCCAGGTGGAACACCCCGTGACAGAGATGATCACCGGTTTCGACCTTGTTCGCGAACAGATCCGTGTTGCAGAAGGGCGCGAACTCTCTGTGACACAGGACATGCTCGAGTTCCGCGGCCATTCGATGGAATGCCGGATCAACGCCGAAGACCCGCGTACCTTCGCACCGTCGCCGGGGCTCGTCACGGCCTATCATCCGCCCGGCGGAATGCACGTCCGCGTCGATAGCGGGCTATACGCAGGGTATCGCGTGCCGCCGCACTATGACTCGATGATTGCCAAGCTGATTGTCTATGGTCGCACGCGAGAAAGCTGCATGATGCGGATGCGCCGTGCGCTTGAGGAAATGGTGGTTGACGGGATCAAGACCAATATCCCGCTCCATCAGGAATTGTTGCGCGCGCCGGACGTGATCAACGGCAATTATTCGATCAAATGGCTTGAAGACTGGCTCGCACAAAAGACAGAAGGCTAAGGCACCGATGATAGTGACCAAGGGAGCGATCATTGCAGGCGCTGGGTTGATGCTGGCACTGGCTGGACCTGCGTTTGGCGAAAACAAGAAGTCAGCCCAACCGGTTGATCTGATTCCTTCTGCCCTTCAGGTATCCGAACCAGCCACATCGCCGCCCACCCCGCCAGCCCCGGCCCAGCCTGTTCCCGCAGTGCCGGTGGCCATTCCTGCCCAGCCCGCACCTGCCTGGACGATTGGCAATGCTTCGGCCTTGCTCACTGTGATCCAGGGCGTGGGCGCGCGCGGATTGAACCCGCCCGATTATGATCCAGACGCT
Source organism: Sphingomonadales bacterium (assembly GCA_031368025.1). Classification (GTDB taxonomy): domain Bacteria; phylum Pseudomonadota; class Alphaproteobacteria; order Sphingomonadales; family Sphingomonadaceae; genus Aquisediminimonas. Next base: position 11,254 of record JANLQV010000310.1, read on the forward strand.
TTGCGTGCGGCGATGCTCACAGGCGAAGGAGTGGCGCTGAACGATGTTGCGACACTGGCCTTCACCAAGCTTCTCGTGGATTTGCGAGATGGGCGCACACCTTACGCGGCCCGCGTCCAATGGTTCGTGCGCGATCCTGATGCGACCAATTTCCCGACTGACGCGTTGCTCCGCAAAGCCCTGGACAGCCATGATTTCGAAAGCGTGTTTGCCTCGGTTGAGCCCGTCCATCCGGATTATGCTGCGCTGAAGGCCGCGCTGGCCGCCACCAGCGACCCGGCGCGCCAGCAGATTATCAAGACCAACATGGAGCGCTGGCGCTGGCTACCGCGCGATCTTGGCAAACGCTATGTCTATGTCAACGTGCCCGAATATATGGTTCGCGTCGTCGGCAAGGGCAAGAATATCGCGACTTATCGCGCCATCGTCGGCGCTCCCAAAACGGCAACCCCGCAACTTGATTCAACCGCGATCGGCATGATCATCCATCCGACCTGGACCATCCCGCAAAGTATCATCAAGGAAAGCGTTGGCGCACTCATTGCCAATAACCCGGCGGCGGCGCGCGCGCGCGGCTATACCTGGACGGGAACCGGCAAGAACCTCTCGGTCGTCCAGAAGTTCGGCCCCGGAAATTCGCTTGGCATGATGAAGATGGACATGCCCAATCCGCATGCGATCTTCCTTCATGATACGCCGTCCCGCAACCTTTTCGAGCGCCCGGTCCGTGCGCTGAGCCACGGCTGCATCCGCACCGACCGGGCCGTCGAGTTCGCAATCCTGATGTCTATCTTGCAGGCTGATTTCGATCCGCACGAAGCTGCCGACATCTTCAAGCGCGGGCTGAACGACCGGATTCCGTTCACCGATCCGGTTCAGGTTTTCATCAATTATTTCACGATGGCGAGCAGCGGCGATGGCAAGCTCAACACCTTTGCAGACATTTATGGTCGCGACGCCCCGGTGATCGCCTCATTCGGCCAGCCAAGGCAGGAAAAGGTTGCAACACCGCCGCCGGTGATCGTGCCGATCGAGGCGCCGGGGGCCTAAATCTTGTCGGAAAAAATCAGTCGTCCGGGCCCCAACCGCGCGATGATCTGCATCAGATCGTCTTCGGGAAAGGCGAAGCATCCGTCGCTACGCCCGAGTTTGCCCCATTTCTCGATCATATCGGGATTGGCATACCACGCCCCGTGGACCACGATGGCCCGGGCTTCCGCGTTGCAATTGTCCGGATCGAGGCCGTAGAGCCGCATCGAGGGGCCGTGTATGCCGTCATACCAAGTGTGCGTCAGAAACGCGCCGCGCGACGAGGCAAATGATTCAAACTCGTTGGAAAATCTGCGGACGACGCCTTCATACTCGGGATCGGAACCGCGACCGTGCGCCACGAGAAACGACCGGACCTTGCCGCCGACCAGATCGACCACGAAAAAGCGTGGTTCGTTTGAAGGGCGGCTGAAATCGGCGATGCCAACCGTATCGCGCAACCAGATGGCGGATTTGTTGCGGGTCAGCTCGCGATGCGCGACAAAGCGAAGGCGATCCTCGTCGACAGCGGCCAGCACAGGCGTCGGCATGATTGCCAGCGCAGCAGTCCCAGCCACAAATTGTCGACGGCTTACAATCATCCCGTCATCGCACTCCAATATGATACAGGCTTCGATATAACCCTTTATACGGCAAAAAGAATCAGTTTTCCGTTAAAAGAGGCAAAACGCATGAAAGCCACGATCTGGCACAATCCCAATTGCGGCACGTCGCGCAAGACTTTGGCCATCCTGCAAGAGACGGACGGTGTCGAATTGACGGTGGTTGAATATCTGAAGGCACCTCCAACAGCCGAAAAACTCAAGATGCTCTTCGAACGGGCGGGAATCACGCCGCGCGAGGGCCTGCGGACTCGGGGATCGCCCGCCGAAGAACTGGGATTGCTGGACGCCGACGCAGAAACGACCCTGAAGGCAATGGCCAAGGAGCCGATCCTGATCGAACGACCGCTGGTTGAAACCGAAAAGGGCGTCCGCCGGTGCCGCCCGCAAGACGTGGTGCGGGAGATATTATAACCGGACAACCCTATGTCTGGAGGAACCAGCGTTCCGCACCTTCAATACCAATTGCCGTCAGTTTTCCCGTCGCGTAGGCGCCTGTGTCAATGCCAACCCGGTTGTCATGCGCATCAATCTCTTCGGTGATCGTGTGGCCATGGATCACCATCATGCCGTGATCGCCCTCAAAGTCAGTGAATTCGCGCCGAATCCAGCGCAAATCGCTGATCCGTTGCTCTTCGACCGCATCTCCAGGCCGGATGCCCGCATGGACAAAGAGATAGTCGCCCGCCACAATCCAGTCATCCGCATCTCTCAGGAATGCAATATGGTCTTCAGGGACATGGGTCGTGATCAGTTCGGCCAATTCATCGAGGTCGGCCTTGTCATAGTCCGCTTCGGCGATGCCGTAACTCAACATGGTTTCCTTGCCGCCGACCCGGTTGAACAATCCCGCAGAGCGGCGGTCGCCATCCCGTGCGCGGATCAGCAGTTCCTCATGGTTGCCGGCGATCAGGCGCACATCTGCGCTCGCACTTGCCAGTTGCATCACGCGCTCGATCACACCGCGTGAATCGGGGCCCCGATCGCAAAGATCACCGAGAAAAATCAATTGGGTGCGGACGCGACCGCGGCTTGCATTGTCTTCCTCGATCAACACGATCAGTTGGTCGAGAAGGTCAAGGCGGCCATGAATATCGCCAATTGCATATATCCGCTGCCCCTCGGGCGCTGTCCATACGCGCGGGGGAATTTCCTCTTTGAGGCCAAACAGCCGCTTCAATACCATGGAACCGTTTACTCGATCGGGGCGCGCCCAAGTTATAGGGCAGGTCGCAGCGCTTGACCAGCGTTCAGGCGGGTTCGCGCGCGACCAGTTCTGCCGGATCTATGCCAAGCCGTTCGATATGGGCAAGCATGCGGGGCCAGACCCTGGTCAGAAAAATTTCGCGCTCCTGCACGCGAAGACGTTCTATTGCGCCTTCGGCGACGAACATGCCCACGCCCCGCCTGACACTGACATAGCCATCATCCTGCAACGCCTGATAAGCCTTGGCGACGGTCAGCGGGTTCGCGCCGTGATCTGCGGCAAAAGCGCGAACGGAGGGCAATTGATGGCCTTCCGCGTAATTTCCCTCCAGAATCGACGCCGCCAGCAGGCCACGCAATCTGATGTAAACCGGTACGTCGGCAGAATCATTCGGTGTCATATTTCCATAATACACCAATGTCAGGCATTTGTCAGCCCCGAAACTGACCGTCCCAACGGCTCACAATCGCATCGAATTCAGGGCGCGGTCGTTCCTCGAGCAACCGACCAGGTGATCCGAAAAACAGGAAGCCTGCGATCTGGTCTTTAGGTCCGCCAAACTGATCGCGCACGGCATCGCTATAGGCTGGCCAGCCTGTCAGCCAGCTTCCGACAAAGCCGAGCGCATGGGCCGCGTGAAGCATCGTGGTGCAGGCCGCTCCGGCCGACAATTGCTGCTCCCAAAGCGGGATTTTGCTACCTTCTACAGGGCAAGAGAGAACGATAATAAGTGAAGGTGATTGTTTGGCAAATTGCTCCAGAGAGTCGAGTTCCAACCGTCCAGCATCGGGCTTTTCTGCGCCATAGGCGCTCGTCAGCAAAGTCGCCAACGCGTCGCGCTGATCCGCTTCAATCACGACGAACCTCCACGGCGCGATCTTGCCATGATCGGGCACGCGCATGGCCGCTGCAAGCATGCGATCGATTTGCGCTGCATCAGGCCCGGGCGCGATCATATCGCGCGGCTTGCCCGACCGGCGTGTCTCGATCAGCGCGATGGGCGACGTAAAGTCATTGAGAGCCACAAGCAGGTGCTTTCGAGAGAGCAAGGCGAATCAGTTGCCGGATCGCCCTCATGCCTGATGCCAGGCTGACGAAAAAGCCCCGGATTACGGTTATTTCGCCTGTTTCGCACGAACTTCACGTCTGAGCTGAGAATAGGGAATACCATAAAGGCGGCGACAAGTGCGCAGCAGGCTCGACGCGTCGTGATAGCCCAACCGCTCTGCGATTGCTTCCGCCGTCAGACGACTGTCAATCAGCAGGTATTCAAGCCGCTTCTTATATGACTTGTTCAGCAAGTCTTTGAAATTTGTTCCTTCTTCGGAAAGCCTGCGTTCGAGGGTGCGTTTTGAAATTCCGAGCTTCCGGGCGACTTTGACTGCGTCAATTCGACCGCGTGTAATACCATCCAACGTTTCGGATACGCGTGCCGCCAGATTTTTGATCTGGCCTTTCTGCATTGCAAGCTCCCGCAATGCCCCGAGCACCGCGGCAAAAGCAGTAGCATTCATTAGGGGCGACACTTGGTCGCACAGCAGCTTGGGGACAATGATCGCAGTGCGTTCATGCCCCCAGGATGCATTGCCATCGAAAAGTTCCAAAAGCCTTTCGCCATAGGACGGCGAGCGACCCTGAAATTGATAGCGTATCGTTTCTCTTCCGCTTGAGAGAATTGCCTTTGCGGTTGTTTGGAACGAAAGCGCTGCAATGCTGTTTGCCATGCGCCAATTCTGTGGACTGGCTGGAACCATAGGCAGTAAGGTCAGGATAAGGTTTGAAGGATCCACTGCCCGCACAAGACGCAGCACAGACCAACGGACATGTGCGAATTCGCTAACGACGTCGATAGCAGTTCCAAAGTCGGGCGCGAACCGCATAGCCATTCCCAATTCGGAATGGGTATCCAGGCTCCAAAGCACTGGCTGCTGGAAAAACCAGTCTTCTCCGAATATCTGGGCCACATTGTCACAAATTGGCCAGATGGCCGAAACAGGCATTTCGTAGTTTGGTTTTTCAAGGTCTGCCACCACAATTCCCGAACCGTCCACTATCCGTTCGACAAGGCCCGCAGGCGCGCTCAGCATCCGCAGCGCCATGCGAAAATGCTGGATCGGCAGCACAGGTAGACTGTTCAACATATCGGCCATGGCGCATTATGTCATGTTTTTGGTGCAAATGGAACTGGCAATAAGCGTTTGGATTCGCTCCTAAAAAATGGTTAACGATTTGCGTTACCAACGCGTAGAGATAGCGTGAGTGACCTCGAACGTCGGGGCCTTAGAACAAAAGGAAAAGCAGATTCCACCGATCGAAGAAAATTCAGTGTTTGGTTTGCATCCTGCGGAAATGGACGAATATTTGCGACAGGATGTGTCAAAGCCAAACAATCAGGGCGCGCTTGTGCAAGCCATGTGCAAGTTTCTCCGCACGCGAGACGCCATCTTTGGAAACATGCTCTATTCGGACCCTTCATGGGAAACGATCCTGCTGCTTCATGCCGCCCGCACGGAAAAACGGCCGGTGACGTTTTCCGATCTTGGTAATGTCCTGCTTGCTTCGCCGGAAACGCTGACACGGTGCATCTCAATGCTTGAATCCAACGATCTTGTCACGACACGAGACATCAAACCTGGACCCGTTCTGGAACTCAGCACAAAAGCACTCGACATGATCGATCGCATGTTCAAACTTACGCCCAACAACACAGAACCTGTGTGGGAAACGGCGAAAATCGACAGCAAGGCTGACTTTTAGACTTTACAATCGCAGCCATTGGGTATGGAATAGGTTAGAAAATTAAATTTATACGTAATAATATTTCGTGAAATTAAAAAAATGAATGCTTTCCAAATGTTCAATCAATGTCCGGAAGCATGATGGGGCCAGATTGAAGTTTGATAACGTCGGGGGAGAGACGGCATGGGTGACGTTCATATCTTTCAAGACAATGTGGACTTGTCCGCGCTTGGTCTCGATGGCAAAGAATTGTCGACCTTTGTTAGCCTTTTGTCTCGCCTGATCAGCACAAGCAACGAAGCGAAGGACGGCCCGCGAAAAGTGCCGGAGCAAGACCTTGTTGCGGCTGCCGAGAATTTATACCGGTTTCGCCGTCGCCGCGATGCTCTTATGACGGCGCGGTTCGGAGGCGATATTTTCGCTGATCCGGCTTGGGACATCATTCTTGACCTCTATATCCATAATAGCAAGAATCAGGATGTCTGCGTTACAAGCGCATGCGCGGCCGCGATGGTTCCGATCACCACAGCGCTACGTTACATCACGGTCCTGTCGGATCGCGGCCTCATCGAACGATCCAGAAACCAGAAAGACGGGCGATCCTATTTGCTGCGCTTGTCTCCCGACGCAATCCACTTGGTTGAAGAGTTGCTCACCGAGATCGTCTCGACAACGGATGAGGGCAACACCCAGGATAAAAGTGCTTCAGCCTGATTGCGGCAAATTCTGCTTTAGGTTCAATTTGGCCACAAGGCTGCGGTTTTCCGGTTAATCTTTTGCGCGTCCCGTCGTTCATCCTGACATGGTTAATATGGTCAGGACGCGAAAGCGAAAAAAGCGGTGACGAAGACGAGCAATGTGTCGGGCTGCAAAGACCAGGCCGGATCTGAACGCCGGACGAGCTTGCGTGTCAGCATGCTCCTGCTCGCGACGATCAAATTTGACGACATGCTTCCATCGACGACTTCGCGCGTGCTCGATCTCTCTAGGGGCGGCATCCGCACAACATTACCGGTGAGCCTCAAACGCGGACACCCCGTCAAGGTTATCATGAAAGGTGTCGGCGAAGTACGCGGCAAGGTTGCCTGGACGCGGAAAGGTGAGGTCGGCATCAAGTTCGACACGAGAATAAACACAGAGGTGATTGTACAGGCCCTCACCGGCATGCCTGCAGCTTCGCATATCGAATTTGCGAAAGCCCCTGTCCCGCGCCCCGGATTTCACATTCGATAACCAAGGAAACCATCATGACACGTTATGATCTCGTAGTATTGGGCAGCGGCCCTGCCGGCCGGCGGGCCGCGATCCAGGCGGCCAAGCTCGGCCATTCGGTTCTGGTGGTGGACAATCGCGCGCAGATTGGCGGTGTCTCTGTCCATACCGGGACAGTGCCATCAAAGACGCTGCGCGAAACCGCGCTCAACCTGTCCGGCTGGCGAGAACGCGGCTTTTATGGACAAGCCTATCGGGTGAAGCGCGATATCGGTGCGGCCGATCTCTCCGCCCGTATTGCGACGACATTGAAGCATGAAGTCGATGTTCTCGAGCTTCAGTTTGCGCGCAACGGGGTGCGGGTAGCCAAGGGCCTAGGCCGCTTCACCGATCCGCATCACATTATCATTACCCACACCGAAAATGGCTCGACCAGCGAAGAGACAGTTTATGGCGCGCACATATTGGTGGCGGTCGGCACTACACCCTATCGCCCGGCTTCGGTCAACTTTGACGATCATCATGTGCTCGACAGCGATGCCTTTATCGAAACCC
>JANLQV010000335.1:0-3346 GCA_031368025.1 Sphingomonadales bacterium
ATCAGGCCGCGGCCTTGGCCTCGCTATCGCAGACAAGCTGGTGCGTGAGATGGGCGGGATCATGCAATATGCGCGTGAGGGCGATCCTGAAATGACAGTGTTTCGCCTTTTGCTCCAGCGCGCCGAAAAGGAAACTGCATGACGACAGGACGCATCCTGCTGGTCGACGATGATGAAGCCATCCGCGCCGTGGTGTCCGAAGCCTTGCGAAGAGACGGATATCAGGTCGCCGCTGCGGCCAGTTTGGCAGAACAAAACCGCCTGCTTGATAGCTTTTCGCCGGACATTCTCGTTACTGATGTCATATTGCCTGACGGCAACGGCTTGGACAATATTCCTGCCATCCTCTCGCGATGGCCGGATATGCCGGTGATCGTACTTTCGGCGCAAAACACGCTTTCAACGGCGGTTCGCGCGACCGAGCAGGGGGCATTCGAGTATCTCCCCAAACCGTTTGATCTGGACGAACTCTGCCGCGCGGTGCGAGACGGGTTACGTCGCAAAAAGGCACAATCGTCGTCTGCCTATGCTGATGACGATAATGGCGGCCTGCCACTGATCGGTCGTTCGCCCGCGATGCAGGATGTCTATCGCACTGTCGCGCGGGTTGTGCCCAACGATCTATCGGTCCTTATCCTCGGAGAGTCTGGAACCGGCAAGGAACTGGTCGCGCGCGCGATCCATGATCTGGGACCACGCAAGGCGAAACCTTTTATCGCGGTCAACATGGCCGCAATCCCTCGTGAACTCATCGAGGCTGATCTGTTCGGCCATGAACGCGGCGCATTTACCGGCGCTCAAACCCGGGTTGCTGGGCGCTTCGAGCAAGCCGCAGGCGGGACGCTGTTTCTCGATGAAATCGGCGATATGCCAATGGACGCCCAGACCCGGCTGTTGCGCGTGCTTCAATCCGGCGAATTCACGACGGTCGGCGGCAACAGGCCGATCCGTGCGGATGTACGGATCATTGCGGCAACTCACAAGAACCTGCCCGACCTGATCGCGACAAGCGCGTTCCGGGAGGATCTTTATTACCGGCTCAACGTCATCCCGGTCAATTTGCCGCCGCTGCGGCAACGCGGCGAGGACGTTGCCTTGCTTGCGCGCCATTTCCTCGACATCGCTGCAAAGGAGGGGCTTCCACGCAAGCGATTGGACGATAGCGGCAGCGCCCGGCTTGTGGCGCACGATTGGCCAGGCAATGTGCGCGAACTCGAAAACCTGATGCGCCGATTGGCCGTTCTTTCGCGCGATGACATCATTTCGGCAACACTCGTCGAACAGCAGCTCGATGCCTCGAAAGACCCTGCGATTGCCCTGCCCGAAACCCATTTCGCCGACGAAGGCCTATCGCTGGCGATCGAGCAATATCTTTCAAACTATTTTGCGAGACACGGCAAGCAGTTGCCGCCGGATGGTCTGCATCACCGGCTCGCGGAAACCGTCGAACGGCCGCTGCTCCGAGCAACAATGGTCGCAGTGCGCGGAAACCAGATCCGTGCCGCAAAACTGCTGGGAATCAATCGGAACACTTTGCGCAAGAAATTGGTCGATCTCGGCATCGATCCATCAATGGGCCGCGGTGGAAAGGTGTGAACTGCGGTTGGATTGCAATCAACGCGACCAAGGGTGTGTTGGAAATATCACGGTAACGTTGTAGAGTTGCAACAATGACTTTGTCCGCACCTTCCGCAATCGAACGCTGGCCGCGCTGGCTGGCTGTGATGGCCCGGCGGCGGGGCTGGATTCCCTATGTTGAACTCGGAACATTTCTTTCTTCTCTGATTGTGGGCGGGGCCAGCTATTTCGTCCTCACGGGCGGGCAGCCGGGCCAGCGACTTCTGACGCCGCCTTTTGTAGCGATTATTCTTGTGGCGAACCTCATCCCGGCAATCGCGCTGATCGTGCTGGTGGGTCGAAGGATGGCCAAGAGGAGGGCGGCGCGATCCCCGATTGGCGGCCATGGCAGGCTCCACGTCCGCCTTGTTGCGCTGTTCTCGTTGATCGCGAGTATCCCCGTCCTGCTGCTCGTGATATTTGCGTCTCTCCTGTTCCAGTACGGCGTCGAATTCTGGTATTCGGATCGCGCGCGCAACATGTTCGAGAACGCGAACACGCTTGCGCAGACCTTTTATACTGAGAAACAAGAACGGATCATTCGGGAAACCGAATTGATGGCAAGCGATCTGAGCTTCAATCTTTCGGTTGCGCCTATCGACAGCAAGGGTTTCAACGAAAATTTCGCCTATCAGGTTTATGTCCGCGAGCTTTCCGAGGCAGCAATTGTCAGGTTTACGCCAAAAAATGGCTCGCAATCGCTGGCGCTGGTCAATCCTTATGACCGCCCAACGGAAAACTGGGTTCCCCCTGCAATCGTCAAACAGTTGCGCGCGACCCGAAAGACCGTCTTTCAGGATTCGGGTGGGCGGATGCAGGCGATTGCCCCGCTCCCTGGCGCGCCCGATGTGTATGTCTATGCCGCCCGGGTCAGTTCTCCCCAGGCCCAAGCGCAGGCGAAGCGCTTTTCGCTCGTCCTCAAGAATTATGATGATCTCGTCGAACGATCGCGCGCCCTTCAACTGCAATTTCATGCCGCGTTGTTGTTGATCACCTTGTTGATCGTTGGATTGGCGGTGTGGGTCGCGCTCACGGTTGCGGATCGTTTGGTCAAACCGGTGGGAGAATTGGTCAATGCAGCGCAGCGCGTGACAGCAGGCGATCTGACGGCGCGTGTCGAAGCGCCGCCGACCCGCGATGAACTCGGCGTCCTCACGGATGCCTTCAATCGCATGACAGGTCGGCTTGAGGCACAGCGAAACGAAATTATTGCCGCGTCTGACCTGATCGACCGACGTCGCGCGTTTATCGAGGCCGTCCTGTCGGGCGTCACGGCCGGGGTCATCGCGGTAAGCCAGGACCGGCGCGTGCGGATCATGAACCGTTCGGCGATGGAATTGCTTGAAACCGGTCCGGACACGTCGGCGCGGCTTGAAGAATTGTCGCCCGAACTCGATGCCATGCTCGTGCGCGGCGAATCCGAGGCCATCGTTCATCTTGAGGGCAAGGAAGAGACCCGCACGCTCGCGGTCAAGATTGCCAAGGATGAATTGGGCCATGTGCTCACATTCGATGACATCACAGCCCAACTGACTGACCAGCGTCGCGCGGCTTGGGCCGATGTCGCGCGCCGGATTGCGCATGAGATCAAGAATCCGCTGACACCGATCCAACTGGCCGCCGAGCGCCTCAAGCGCAAGTTCAGCAAGGAAATAAAATCCGACCCTGCCACATTTGAACGCCTGACCGACACGATCGTGCGTCAGGTGGGCGACCTCCGGCGGATGGT
>JANLQV010000364.1:0-5943 GCA_031368025.1 Sphingomonadales bacterium
ATAGTTGAACCCGTCATAGGCAGCGCTCGCAATCAGCCTGAGCCGATTGGCAACATAGGTGCCGCGAACCGAAGCGACGGGGTGACGAACCGAAATGGATGCACCGCCATTTACGGGAAACGATCCGGTGTATTGCTCTTCAAACGTCCGCTCAAAACCAAGCGAAGCCACGATATTGCTTTCTCCGTGCAGATCGAGCCGACCGTCTGCCCTTATGCGGAAACCATTCTCGTTCTTGGCAGGAACGGTCGCATACCGTTTTGCAACCAGATCAGCCGAGACGTTGAGCGCATGTCGCGACCATTGGCTCTCGGCGCGAAGCTTGGGCTGCGCCGCAATAAACACGTCGCTGCGTGAACTGATATTGGACCCCAGTACATTGCTTGAAAATCCCGTTTCAATGCCTATTTCGGGAAAGAGTCTAAATCCGCCAGCGCCGATCCCTTGCGGGGCCAGTTCGGGATGCGGTCGCTCAACGACCGTTTTGTTGCGAACGCCTGGAACTGCCAGCGGAATCTCGGTATCGAGCAAAGGGCCGTAGGTTTGCGCCAACGCGCCCGTCGGCAGCGAAAGAGGGATCGCAAGAAATGATCCCGCTACTGCATGGCTGAAGCGGAGACAGGACGCGGATCGGGACTGCCGTGCCGACCGGACTGGCGCATCCATCTCAAAAATAGCGCTCGCCAATCCGCAGCGTATCGCCCGGCTGCACCAGCAGATCGGGGCGAAGTTCAAGCCGTTGTTCATCGGGTGCGCCCTGACGCTTTACGAAAACGTATTTCTTCCGGGCGCGATAACTGAACCCCTGCGCGGTCGCGACGGCGTCAGAGACGGACATTCCCTTGCGATAGGGATACTCCCCCGGTCGGTTGACCTCACCAAGAATGTAGAACGGCCTGAACGTCAGGATTGTGATCGAAACGCTCGGATTGTTGAGAAAGCCCATAGCCAGCCGTTCACGGACTTCGTCACTCACGGTGTCAATCTGGCGACCGGCTGCAGAAACCTTTCCTATAAGGGGGACAACGATCGATCCATCAGGGCCGATCTGTTGCTCTCCACTAAGGCCAGCTTCACCAAAGACATTAAGTGACAGCTTGTCGTCGACGCCTAAGATATAGGTTCCGGTAACATCGTCTGCCGATGCTTGGGCGAACACAGCCTGTTGTAATATTGCTCCCGAGCCGATCGCCATAAGCAACGCGAGAGCAGCGAACGATTGGATGACGCGCAGCATATTTAGTCCCCAAGCGACTCGAACCTGCCCCGATCGGTCCGGCGGCACGTCCAGACGCTGCACTGCGGTGTAAACCTTGCCACAAGGTAAACGCAGCGGGAAACTGCCCCGTATTCGCGATGAGTGAGAGTGACAGATCGTTAATCATCATCTGCGAGAGGGAGTGCCTGCCGATGGAGGATGAGTGTTCGGGATGACCTTTTCCGCAGCGTTTCTGTTGCTTGCGTTAGGCTTTCTGGGGCTCGCTGGCCATTGCTTTGTATTTTACCCGCTTAGTTTGCGCATGTTCCTGAAACGCATGCCGCCCCCCATACTGGCCGCACCAGACGCACCCAGACCATCGATCGCGATCTGCATGTGCGCCTACAACGAGGAAATACTGATCGTCGCCAAGATAGTCAGGCTTCTTGAGGTTGCGGCCCATTATGGTCCTGCCACGATTCATGTTTATGCCGACGCCCCTTCGGATTCGACTGCAGAATTGCTCCGGCCCTTTGCCGACAAGATCGATCTTGTGATTGGCGAAGTCCGTTCGGGCAAGACCTATGGCATGAGCGTGCTCGCCGCACGTTCGGAGAGCGAGCTCATTCTGTTTACAGATGCGAATGTTGTTAGCGACGAAAACTGCGCGTGGGAGCTCGCACGACCATTTGCAGATCCAACCATTGGATGTGTTACGGCCCATCTCGTCTATTCGAACAAACTGGAATCCGCCACGAGTGCGATCGGTGCCCTGTATTGGCGGCTCGAAGAGGCCATAAAAAAAGTCGAAAGCGAAACTGTTGGAGTGATCGGCGTCGATGGCGCCATGTTTGTAATCAGGCGGGCGCTGTACCAGCCTCCCCCACCCCATCTTATTGACGATCTCTATCTGAGCCTGAGAATCCTGATTGCCGGGTCAAGGATATATTCGGCTGATCATGTGCGCGTATGCGAGCGGAATGCAATTGGTGCGGCGGAGGAGAAACTTCGCAAACGCCGCATCGCTTGCCAAGCGGCGAATGTCGACAGGGCACTTTGGCCGGAATTGAAAACGCTGCCAGCGCAAAAGCTCTATGCCTATCTTTCGCATCGGGTGATGAAATGGCTCATGCCATTTTTTATTGGCGCTTCCGCGTTCTGCACGCTTGTTGCAATCACATCGCACGGGGGGGTGGCGCTGGCAGGCGCCCTAATTTGCGAATCCCTGGCAGCGCTAGGAATTGGCCATTTTCTGAACATCCGCCCGTTTTCAATTATTTCTAGCGCAGCACTGAGTTTGTACGGTGTGGCAGTCGGCGTGCTCGAATCCCTTTTTAGAAGGAAAACCTACGCCGTCTGGGACCCCGCAATTTCGATCCGGTCGGAAACGCTCACGGGTTCAAGCGGCAAAAAGGGAGATACGAATGCGTCATGACCGGAACATAGCAGCGTCCGGCACGACCGAATACTCTGATCCAGTCTCTCCTGCTGTACCGAGAGTTGCGATTGTACACTATTGGTTGGTTGGCAGCGGCGGCGGAGAAAATGTCGTCAAGGCGATGCTCGAACTTTTTCCCCAAGCTGATGTGTTCACTTTGGTCGAAAGGCCTGCATTTTCCAAAACAATCATCCCGCGCGAAAGGCTTCGCACCAGTTACCTGCAGCGCATTCCCGGTGCCGCTCGATTCTATCGCGCATTGCTTCCACTGATGCCGAGCGCCCTCGAGAATTTCGATCTCCGGGGATATGACCTGATCATCTCGAGCGAATCCGGACCGGCGAAGGGAATCTTGCCGCCATTGGGCGCCGTCCATATTTGTTATTGCCACTCTCCGATGCGTTACATCTGGGATCAGTATCACGAATACAAGGCAAGCATGGGATGGTTGCAGAGGCTCGTCCTCTCCCTGTGCATCACACGGCTTAGGCTTTGGGATCAGGCTTCCAGCACACGCGTTGATCGGTTCGTGGCCAATTCTCGCTATGTCGCTTCGCGCATCGGCCGTTACTATCGCCGAGACGCCCACGTCATCTATCCGCCCGTGGACGTGGACGAATTTGCCGTAAGCGCAGTGAGGCGCGACTATTACCTGATCACCGGACGTCATGTTTCCTACAAGCGCATTGACCTCGCAATCGAAGCCTGCAACGCACTGGGCCGGCAGTTGATCATTACCGGCGATGGTCCGGAAACCGGCCGATTGCGATCCATTGCGGGTTCGACGATCAGCTTTGTCGGGCGGTGCTCTTTTGACGATTTGAAGCGCTATTATGCGGAGGCGAGCGCCTTCCTGATGCCAGGGGAAGAGGATTTCGGCATCGCGCCTGTCGAAGCAATGGCGTCCGGCCGACCGGTTATCGCCTTTGCCAGCGGGGGAGCAACCGAAACGGTCATCGATCGCAAGACCGGGATATTCTTTCGCGAACAGTCGGTTGAATCCCTCAAAGACGCAATTCTGGCCTATGAAGCCCTCGCCGACACATTTGATCCGGACTCCATTCGCGCTCATGCATTGGGCTTTGCGAAGTCGCGGTTCATGTCCGAATTCGCCAGCTTCGTGAACGAGGCGATGGATGTCAGCCACAATCAGCGCGTCATCACCGGTCAGGAAAGATAGCGCCGTGAATCCGATTGCGATCCTCAAATCAATATTCTCGCTTCAGCGCCTGCCGGGCGAAGCACGGTCGAATGGTGCGTTTGACGCATTGACCGGCCTTGCGCTGATTGTGGCGGGCATTGCCTATCTCTATTTTGATACTTTTGGCGGCGTGATCCGCTTCGCACTTCCAGCTGCGGGGCTGACAATGCTTGCCTACTCGCCCGCCGGGCTCGCAATCATTGCCCTTCTTTGCCATTTCGTCGCCCGTATTGGCGATACCGAGTCCACAATGCCCATACTGGCGACGCTGGCATTCGCGGTTCTTGAGATTATTCTCTCATTTGCGCTTGGCCGAACAGCCGTCGAAATCGGTTTCGCGCTCTATATCTGGCTGTCGTTCCTTGTCGCACTGGCGATCACCCAGCGCCGCATGCACGATCGGCTCATTGACGCGATGATTCCGATCTTTTTCATCGCCACGGCTGGTGTGCTGATCAATATCATGATCCGCTACCCCTGGGTCGACGCCAGCTACGAGGTAATGGGCCGCCAAATGGTCGCAGCGCGTGACTGGCAAGCCTATGGCATGCAGCGTCTCTCGGGCTTCACTCGCGCGAGCTACACAGCGGCAGCGCAAATCCTGATCTGCTATGTCGCGCTTGAGCATCGCACAAAGCCCGTGTTTTGGCGGGCCGCCTTCTGGGCAGCGGGGCTCGTTGCAATCTATTACACCACCTCCAAGTCGCCGCTGCTTGCCATAGCTTTGCTCCCTCTTGTCTATTTCCTTGTGGGCCGGGTCCGCGAGACGAACGCCGCCCGTCGGCGTTGGGCAGCAGCGGCGGTCATGGGATTCTGGCTCATGCTTGTCTTTGCAGGACCGGTCCTTGCTTTGACCTATGGGCCTCAACTCTACCCTGCGGGAACGGGTGCAGGCGCGGATTATAGTTCATTCGCAGATCGCGTTCTCAACACTTGGCCCAATGCCATCGCCATGATTGACCGATTCGACCCTGTGCAATGGGTCTTCGGGCGCGGTCTGGGCAGCATCGGTTCGCCCCAACAGCTAGCCCATCCGGACAGTTACAATCCGGGCGACAACCTTGCCGTCTACCTGTTCGTTACCTTTGGCTTTGCCTCGCTGGTCTTTGGCTACCTGCTGTTTCGCGGCGGACAGCGCGCCATCGAGGCTGGCGGACGCGGACGCCGCGATTTTGTGCTGATCGTCGCCATGCTGGGCATCGGCGCCACCGCCAACGTCATCGAGAGCGTGTTTCCGTCGATGATCCTTGCAATCGCCTGCGCGCGACCCCGAAGCCGCCGCACCGCCCGTAACGGCGCTGCAACCCAGGCGACCGGCGCTGAAACATGACGGCAACCCCGACATCTTCAGGCCAGGTTGAGTGTGGCCCCGAGCGCGCGAATGTGCGCGGCAATTTTGTCATAGCTCCTGTCCCAGTAATGCTTCTCGATCAGCGCGGTTCGCGCCTTTTCATCAACCTTCATCCGGAAGGCCCGATCTATCCCGTCGGCTATTGCTTGCGCCGAACGCTGGTCGACAAATACGCAACCCGCCTCGCCGACTTCGCGCAGCACCGGTATGTCGGAGGCGATCACCGGGCAGCCGCACGCGATGGCCTCAAGCACCGGCAGACCAAATCCCTCGACGTGCGAGCAGAAAAGCAGCCCCGCCGAATGCGTGAACAGGCTGGCAGCCTCGTCATCGCTCAATTGTCCAGCAAAGAATGGGCTTCTGACTCCAGCCGCTTGCGCGAGCTTCCGCGCCGGTTCGTCCGGCCCGATGATTGTAATGGGCACAAACTTGGCCACCGGCGCACGGCGCTGCCACAGCGCAATGGCCTCGAGCATACCACCAAGATTCTTGTGCCACCGCCCGTTTCCAAAAAGGACGAGACCCCACCGGTTTGCCTTTCCAACAGGCCCGGCGCTCATGAACGTATCTGCGATTCCATTGGGAACGACGCTGGCGTGCCCGCGCGTTTCGGGCCAGCGTTGCGCCAGTGCGTTGGCCGATTCCTCCGACACCGTGATCAGGTTCCCCAACCGTGCGGCCATGCGGGTGATCGTATTGTAATAAAGTCGCTTGCCCATGCCATTGGGTTCGGCTTTGCCGAAATGAATCAAGTC
>JANLQV010000365.1:0-3270 GCA_031368025.1 Sphingomonadales bacterium
GATCGATATCTGTCGCCAGGCGGTCTTCCTTCATGAAGTTGCCCACCCGGCCATCGTGTTCACGATCGATGCGCCGGATCCCGCTCTTCAACTCGTTTGTGATCGCAGGCAGCTTGGCCAGGCACTGACCAACCTGATCAAGAATGCAGTCGAGGCCGTGGAGGCCGGGGGGAATGAAGACGGCGCGATCACGGTTGCAATGATCGGTCATCCAGACTTGACCGTCACACTGACAGTCTCCGACAATGGCATTGGTTTGCCAAAGGAGCGTGATCGCCTTGCCGAGCCCTATATGACAACGCGCGAACGGGGCACCGGGCTTGGCCTGGCCATCGTCAAGAAAATCGTCGAGGAACATGGCGGATCATTGGGTTTCGCAGATCGGGACGGCGGCGGAACGATTATCACACTCCTTTTCGATCCCGCTGGATCGCCCTTTCTGGATAGTGGCGATGAAGCCATTCATCTTGGTGACGCGGGCGCTGCGCTGCCCAGCACCCTTACACGTAGTGGAGACCGATAGAGATGGCGCTCGACATTCTGATTGTTGACGATGAAACCGATATCCGGGAGCTGGTTGCGGGCGTTCTTGAAGACGATGGGTATGAGGCCCGGGGTGCCGCTGACAGCGATGCCGCGCTCGCCGCAATTGCAGATCGCCGCCCTTCGCTTGTCCTGCTTGATGTGTGGCTAAAAGGATCGCGGCTTGACGGGCTTGACCTGCTCGATGAAATCAAGCGCCGTGATCCCTCTCTGCCGGTTTTGATGATTTCGGGTCATGGAAATCTTGACACTGCGGTCGCGGCCGTTCGTCGTGGTGCGACAGATTTTATTGAAAAGCCGTTCGAAGCGGAACGGCTGCTTCACCTTGTCAGCCGAGCAACCGAAACCCAGCGATTGCGGCGCGAGAACGAAGCCCTGCGTGCGCAAATTGGGTATGAAGACGAACTCACCGGAACTTCGAGCACGATCAATGCGGTGCGGGCGACCCTCAAACGTGTTGCCCCAACCGGGAGCCGCGTATTGCTGACCGGTCCGGCGGGCGTGGGCAAGGAAGTCGCGGCGCGCCTCCTCCATAACTGGAGCCCGCGGGCGGCAGCACCGTTTGTCGTGGCAAGCGCTGCGCGGATGACGCCGGAGCGGGTTGATGAAGAATTGTTCGGGGTTGAGCGCGGCGAGGCGGAAATCAGCCCGGGCCTGATGGAGCAGGCGCACGGCGGCACGCTTTTCCTGGACGAAATTGCCGATATGCCGCTTGCCACCCAGGCGCGCATCCTGCGTGTCCTGACAGACCAGAGTTTTGCCCGCGTCGGCGGATCCAGGATGGTCAAGGTCGATGTGCGCGTCGTTTCGGCAACGTCGCGTAACCTACTCGATGAAATTGCGGACGGACGGTTTCGCGAAGTTTTCTACTATCGGTTGAATGTCGTGCCGGTCCATATTCCCGCGCTCGCCGAGCGACGCGAAGACATCCCGATGCTGGCGGACCATTTCGTTGCCCGCTTTGCCGCCGAACGACGCATCATGACGCCTGGATTCTCGCCGGACGCGATTGCGGCGCTTCAGGCT
Organism: Sphingomonadales bacterium; assembly: GCA_031368025.1. Classification (GTDB taxonomy): domain Bacteria; phylum Pseudomonadota; class Alphaproteobacteria; order Sphingomonadales; family Sphingomonadaceae; genus Aquisediminimonas. The sequence goes on from JANLQV010000365.1 coordinate 1,570, forward strand.
TATGACTGGCCCGGCAATGTTCGTCAGCTTCGTAACATCATCGAGCGCACGATCATCCTTGCGCCGGGCGAACGAATCGAGCGGGTTGACGTTGACATGTTGCCACAGGAAATCATCGACGAAGGCGGGCCGGTCGCTCATGGAGCCGCCAATGCGATGATGGGGGCGCCATTGCGCGAAGCCCGCGAGACCTTTGAACGCGAATATCTTCGCGTCCAGATTCGCCGGTTTTCCGGGAATATTTCGCGCACCGCAACATTTATCGGGATGGAACGATCCGCGCTTCACCGGAAGTTGAAAATCCTTGGCATGGCAGAATTACGCAATGGCGATGAAGAACAGGGCTGACGAAACCGCTTCGATCGTCTAGGAGCACCCAAGCGCCCGCCGTGGGGCGCAAACGATGCCGCGTAACGGCGCGCGTGCGGGCGATGACCCGCCAAGACCAAGAGGTGAACTATGCCCGAGAAATCCAACAATCTGCAGGATCTGTTCCTCAACAACTTGCGGAAGAATAAAACGCCTGTGACCATGTTTCTGGTGAAAGGCGTCAAACTTCAGGGCATCATTACCTGGTTTGACAATTTCTCTGTGCTGCTTCGTCGCGACGGCCAGAGCCAGCTTATTTACAAACACGCCATATCGACCGTGATGCCGGCAGCCAATGTTGATCTGATTGGGATTGCGGCGCTTTTCGAGCAGGGTGAAAAGAAGAAGCAGCTTCAAGACGTGTTTCTGGGGGCCGTCCAGCGCACCCAGAACCCGGTGACCATGTTCCTTGTCAACGGCGTGATGCTGCAAGGCGATATTGCTGCGTACGACCTGTTTTGCCTGCTGCTGCAGCGCGATGGGAATGCACAACTGGTCTACAAGCATGCAATCTCGACCGTGCAGCCAACCAATCCGCTCAACCTCGCCGAAGAGGGCGAAGCGGACGTCGATTGAGCGTTTTCCAACGGCAGGATGATGATGGCGTCGCGCGCGGCGCACGCGCATTGGTTGTGCTGCCGGAATTGGGCAAGGGTGGCTTGCGGAGCGTCGCCGCCCGGCTGGAGGAAGCGATCGGGCTTGCGGCTGCGATTGGCCTCGACGTCCGCGATAGTACCTCGTTGCGTATCCGGGCGGCCAAACCAGCCACGCTTTTCGGCGCGGGCCAGATCGAAGCCCTGTCTGCAAGTGTCAACGCGCATGAGGTTGATGTCGTCATCGTGGATGGCATGCTCACGCCGGTGCAGCAGAACAATCTGGAAAAATCCCTGCACACCAAGGTGATAGACCGGACTGGCCTGATCCTCGAGATATTCGGTGAACGCGCCGTGAGTGCCGAGGGGCGATTGCAGGTTGAAATCGCTCATCTCGATTATCAGGCGGGGCGGCTGGTGCGAAGCTGGACGCATCTGGAGCGGCAACGCGGCGGTTTTGGCTTTCTGGGTGGGCCAGGTGAAACCCAGATCGAGGCCGACAGGCGGATGATCCGTGACCGAATGGCCAAGCTCCGCCGCGAACTGGCCGACCTGACACGCACCCGCAAACTCCACCGCGATCGCCGAACCCGCGCACCCTGGCCGACGATTGCGCTGGTCGGCTATACCAATGCAGGAAAATCAAGCCTGTTCAATCGCTTGACCGGAGCATCTGTGATGGCGGAAGACCTGCTGTTCGCCACGCTTGACCCCACGATGCGGCAAATTTCCTTGCCAG
>JANLQV010000382.1:0-4829 GCA_031368025.1 Sphingomonadales bacterium
CTCCTTGCCGCCGATGAAAGCTTCATCAGCTTGCAGGTGGTTTCCCATTTCACCGTCTGAGCCGCCCAGCCACGTCTCGCGGATGCGCTGTGCGAGAAACCATGCCGACTTTTGCGTCACGCCTAATTCGCGGGCCATCTGCGTCGATGGGATGCCTTTACGAGCGGTCGTCATCATGTAGATCGCCATCAACCACTTGTGGAGGGGAAGGCGGCTCTCTGCCAGAACGGTGCCAGTGCGGACACTGAAATGCTGGCGGCAATCGCGACAGCGGTAGGGCATCGGCTTGAGGCTCTTGACCGGCGCGACTGACAGGCTTCCGCAATGCGGGCAGGAAGCCTCACCGGCCCAACGGTTCTGCTCGAAATAGCCACGGGCAGCTTCCTCATCGGGGAACTGTTGGAAGAATTGGTAGAGGCTTACGGTTTCAGGTTTGTCGGTCATGAAACCTAACTAGCCAGATTAATTCGGCTAGTCAAGCGTTTTATGGCTAGTTAGGTATATAGGTCCCCTTCAAATGGCGGCGGGCCAGACGCCACCTGCCAGCTCGGGTCGGCCGCCCGCGGCCGAAAAGCCGGTCACGCTGGAAAGCTTTGCCCAGCCGCCGTTTCTGGAGGACCCCGGTCTTTCGCCGAACGGCAAGTGGGTGGCCGCCAAAATTTCGACCGGCGGGCAGCAAACACTCGCGATGATCTCGTTATTTGCGAGAGCCGAAAACAAGCCGACGATGATCAACCTCGATAACGAGAATATCTCTGTAGACGCATGGCGGTGGGTCAACGATGATTGGCTGCTCGTCTGGCTCAGCGCGAATGACCATGTCGAGGGAGAAACCTGGCGAATTGGTAGGGTGGTTTCGATCCAGCGAGGCACCGGAAAAATAGTTCAACTTGGTTGGAAGGAAGCAGCACAAAACGCATCAGACGTCATTTGGATAGCCAATGATGGCAGTCCACGGATCTATCTGAGCATCCAGAATTCAGTCTATTCGAACGAAGATGAATTTTGGCCAGAGGTTCGCGAATTCGACGTCTCGACAGGGAAAAGCAAGATTGTCGTCAGGCGTCGTCAGGACATAAGCGACTATTATGCCGATGCGGCGGGAAACGTTCGGTTGGGCTATGGCTATTTGTCCAACTCGCGGACGGCCAAGCTTGTCTATCGCGAGCCAGGAAAAACCACCTTCTCCGAGCTTGACCGCGCCAATCTTGGCAAAAACGAAAGACTTTCCTTTCCTCAGGTTTTTCTGGCGGAACCGGGCAAGGCGCTGACCACACATGACGATGAAAAAGGGTTTTCAATCCTGTCCGAACTTGATCTGACGACGCTCACGAACGGCGCGCGGATTTTCGGGATTGATGGCTATGATATCGACGGGCTTGTGCCGAACGCAAAAGGCGATGGCGTGGCTGGCGTCAGGATCATCGAAGAACGCCCGCGCGTCCACTGGCTTGATCCAGACCTTGCGGAAACCCAGGCCGCTTTTGATAAGGCGGTTGGCGCCGGTCGCAGCGGGATTGTTAGCTGGAGTCAGTCAAGGAACCAGCTGCTTGTGCAGGTTGGAGGACCGGACCAGGCTGGGGCGTTTTATTATTATGACCGAAACACCGGCGGCAAAATGTCGCTGGTTGGCTACACAGATGAAAATCTTCGGCAGCGCAAACAGGGTGGTGTCTCCACGATCCACTACAAGACACGCGACGGACTCGACATACCCGCCGTCCTCACCTTGCCGTCAAACCGGCAGGCAAAGGACTTGCCCCTCATCCTGCTTCCACATGGCGGGCCCCAGGCGCGCGATTACGAGCATTGGGATTGGATGGCACAGTTTTTCGCATGGAAGGGATATGCCGTTATCCAGCCAAACTATCGCGGCTCGACCGGCTATGGCACAAAGTTCACCGAAGCCGGCCTTGGAGAATGGGGCCTCAAGATGCAGGACGATCTCAATGATGCCATTACCGCGCTAGCGGACAGGCATATTGCCGATCCGAAACGGGTTTGCATCGTCGGCGGATCCTATGGCGGCTATGCCGCAATGCGGGCTGCACAGCGTGACGGCGACAAATATCGCTGTGCTATTTCCTATGCTGGAGTCTCCGACCTTTCAGCGATATCTCGCTACGACAGCCGTTTTCTCCAAGGGCGAGAATATCGCGCCGATCTAAAGGAAAAGGCACCTGATTTCTCTTTGGTTTCCCCTCTCAAACACGCGCACGAATTCGGCACACCAATATTGATCATGCACGGCAAGCTGGATCTGACGGTGCCCGTCAGGCAATCACGCGAAATGGCGGAGCAACTCAAAGCCGAGGGAAAAACCTATCGCTATGTCGAACAGCCCCTCGGCGATCACCATTTCAGCCGTACAGAAGACCGGCTGCAGTTTCTAAGGGAAGCCGAGGCTTTCCTGAATCAATATAATCCCTCCTGTCGTGTCGTCGTTCCTTTCTGACAATCCCGCGTTAAGGACGCGCGGCTTTTGATTGCCCTAGGAATTTTTGACCAAGGGCCAGATCGCAAACTATCGGATCGGAACGGTGTCTATGGATGCTGAATCAAGTTCAGCATGACGGATGTGCCATCCATCATCCTCGCCTCTGCCAGCCCGCGTCGGGTGGAGCTGCTTGCGCGTCTGGGAGTTGTTGCTGACGCGATCGATCCGGCAGACATTGATGAAGCGCCGCTGAAAGCCGAAATTCCTCATCTTTATGCCCGGCGCATGGCTGCGGAGAAGGCGGCTGCCGTCGCCCGCCGTCATCCCGGCAGCATTGTCCTGGCCGCCGATACGGTGGTTGCCGTCGGTCGGCGCATCCTGCCCAAAGCCGAAACTGAAGCCGACGCGCGGGGCTGTCTCACGCTGCTGTCCGGCCGCCGCCACCGCGTCCTGAGCGCCGTCACGCTGATCGACAGGCACGGGAAGCCTCATCACAGGTTGTCGACCAGTATCCTGACATTCAAACGCCTGGGGATGGAGGAAATTTCCGCCTATATCGAATGCGGCGAATGGCAGGGCAAAGCCGGGGGCTATGCCATTCAGGGTCGCGCCGAGGCCTTTGTCCGCCACTTGGCCGGATCGCACAGCGGCGTGATGGGCCTGCCGCTTTACGAGACACGCGCGCTCTTGCTTGCTGCGGGCGCGGCGCTTGGCTGAGTGGCTCTACGAGGCCGGGATCGGCGAGGCCCGAGCGGCCCTGGTTGAGGATGGGCAGATCATCGAGGCCGCAATCGAGGCTGAGGGCAGCGGCCCGCGCGTCGGCACCATTGCCTTGGGGCGACTGGTCGAAGTGATCGTGCCGCGCCTCAATGGCCGGGTGACGCTGGATGACGGCGGCGATGTGCTGCTCGACGGCATTCCGCCGGGCCTGAGCGAAGGCCGGACCTTGCTTGTCCGCATCGTCCGCGAAGCCATTCCCGAACAGGGCCGCAACAAACTGCCCAAGGCCATTGCCGCACTCGACGAGACATCGCCCCAACCCGGGCCCGATTTGCTCGCGCGGATAACGGCAAGCGGACATCCGGTCCGGCTCTGCCAGTCGCATGAGACCGACATGCTCGAGGCGGCTGGATGGTCCGAACTGCTCGACGAAGCCGAATGCGGGGAGATTGCCTTTCCCGGCGGTGTGCTGCGCCTGTCCGTCACCCCGGCCATGACGCTGTTCGATGTCGACGGCAGCCTGCCCCCGGCCCAGCTTTCGGTCGCAGCGGCAACGGCGGTCGCTGCCGCGATCATGCGGCATGGCATTGGCGGTTCGATCGGCGTCGACTTTCCGACGATGCCCGACAAAGCCGCACGTAAAGCCACTGGAGATGCGCTCGATGCCGCGCTCCCCCTGCCGTTCGAGCGGACGGCAATCAATGGCTTCGGCTTCCTGCAGATCGTCCGCCGCCGCACCCGCGCCTCGCTTCCCGAAATCATCAAGGCGGATCCCGTTGGTGCGGCATTACGCGCCGCGCTGCGGCGGCTTGAGCGGGATACAGCACCGGGGCCGCTGCAACTTGCCCTGCCCCTTGCGCAACAGGCTCGGCTTTCTGCTCGACCCGACTGGCGCGCGGCCCTTACCCAACGCACCGGCCGTGCAATCACCGATTAAGGGAGCGCGAAAGCTTCCCGTTCCGCCTCACGCCAACCAATATCGCGGCGGGAAAAGCCGCTCGGAAAATCGATCGCATCGATAGCGGCATAGACCACCGACCGTGCCGCGGTAACGCTTGGCGCAGTGGCCGTGACGTTCAGAACGCGGCCACCATTGGCGACAAGCCCGCCTCCCCGGATCGCCGTCCCGGCATGGAAAACCTTGGCACTCCCGACATCATCGATAACAATGCTGCCGCCCTTTTCCGGTGTTCCAGGATAGCCTTTGGCGGCCATGACGACAGTCAGCGCCGTATCATCGGAGAATGTCGGCGTCTCGGTATCGGCCAATGTCCCCTTTGCAATCGCCAGCAGCAGCGCCGCCAGATCGCCCGTGAAGCGCATCATCAGCACCTGGCATTCGGGATCGCCGAAGCGGCAATTATACTCGATCAACTTCGGCCCTTCGGCGGTCAGCATCAGTCCGGCATAAAGGACGCCATTATAAGGTGTGCTTGCCGCCGCCATTGCCGTCACAGTCGGCGCAATGATCTCCGCCATCGCTCGCGCCTCAAGCGCGGGGGTCAGCACTTTCGCCGGGCTATAGGCACCCATCCCGCCGGTATTGGGGCCGGTATCGCCATCGCCGACACGCTTGTGATCCTGCGCCGAACCGAACGGGACGATGCTGGTGCCATCGGTCAGTGCGAAGAAGCTCGCTTCCTCGCCGCTCATGAATTCCTCGATCACGATT
>JANLQV010000387.1:0-5753 GCA_031368025.1 Sphingomonadales bacterium
CGACGATCTGCCGCTTCTCGACGGTCTGCACACGAGCCTAACGCTTGAAGGCGACCCTTCGCTTGCGCGCGGAGACGTGCGGATCGATTGTTCCGCTGGCTGGATTGAGCACGGTACGTCGCTTTATCTTGACGCGCTTCGCAGCGAACTCGGCCTGACGGATGTGGTTGCATGACCAGCCGCCTGATGAAATCCGCTGAAGCCCTGATTGGCCAGGCTGACATCGCGACTGCCGCGCCGCGCCGCGTTGGCACGCTTGTCGCGCACGAAGGATTGATGCTTGAAGCAGAGGGCTTTGCCCAGCCACTTGGCTCGACCGCAAAGATTGTTTCCCCCTCGCACGCGCCCGTGCGCGGAGAAGTCGTCGGGTTCCGTGGCAATCGGAGCATCATCCTTCCGTTTGACGGGGATGCACCATTTGTGGCTGGCAGCCGGGTTTTGCCCGATGGTGACGGCGGACTTGCCACTTGTGGCGCCGGATTGCTTGGCCGCGTGGTCGATGCACATGGCGATCCGCTCGACGGACGCGGCCCCATCGTCAGCCATTTTACCTGGCCACTTGCAGGGCGCCGGACCAATCCCCTGCATCGCGGGCGGGTCATTCGGGCACTCGACATGGGTGTGCGCAGCATCAATGGCCTGCTGACCATCGGTCTGGGCCAGCGTGTCGCAATCATCGCCGGATCCGGCGTCGGCAAATCCGTCCTGATGGGCCAAATGCTCGCAGGCGCAGAGTGCGACGTCATGGTTGTGGGCCTTGTTGGCGAGCGCAGCCGCGAAGTGAGCGACTTTCTCGAAACAAAGCTTACGCCCACGATGCGCAAGCGCACGGCCGTTGTCGCCGTGCCAGCCGATCATCCTCCCTTGCTGCGGCTCCGCGCGGCGATGCGGGCCACTGCGATCGCCGAGTATTTCCGCAACGAAGGCAAGAATGTGTTTCTGCTGATCGACAGCTTGACGCGCGTTGCTCATGCGCAGCGTGAAATCGGGCTTTCGCTTGGCGAACCGCCGACGATGAAGGGCTATCCGCCTTCAGCGCTGGGGATCATCCCACGCCTGGTCGAGCGCGCTGGCGCAGACCGCCATAGCGGTGGCTCGATCACGGCAATCTACACGGTTCTCGCCGATGGCGGAGATACTGACGATCCTGTGGTCGATGCTGCGCGTGCCATTGTCGACGGCCATATCGTCCTTTCGCGGAGTCTTTCGGAACAGGGCGTCTATCCCGCAATTGACGTGTCGCGCTCGCTTTCGCGGACGATGGTCGATGTAATCGACCGCGATCATGCAATGGCTGCGGCGCGTTTCCGCCAGTTCTGGTCACTCTATGAAGAGAATCGCGATCTCGTGCTGATGGGTGCTTATGCGCCCGGCAACGATACCGCGCTTGATGAGGCGATCAGCCGCCGCGACGATATGATCGCTTTTCTGCGTCAGGATGCAGCAAACACAATCAGTTTTGACCAATCGCGCGCGCAGCTCGTGGAAGGGTTCGGGATATGACGAACCTTTCCGAGAGACGCGCAAGGATTCTGCGGGTTCGCCAGTTGGAACATCGCGTCGCTCGCGCAAAACTGGCGAACGCCGAAGCAACGCTGGCCAATCTCGATCGGATTTCCGAACGACTGTCGGGGCTGCGCGCTTCTCTCAAGCCCAATGCTGAACGCACCAACGGGCTCGCGCTGAAGGCGATGGCCGAAATGGCTATTCGCCTTGAGAGCGCACAGATGGATTTGGCCGCGCCCATCGAAGGCGCACAGCATCACCGCGTCCGCTCGATTGCCGATCGCGCCTTTGCAAAGAACCGCGAGCAAGGCGCCGAGAAACTCCACGACCGCGCATTGCGCATGGAAGTCTACGAACAAACGCGACGCGCAGACGCGAACCGCCCTTTCCGCAAACGCAATTCGACCCTGGGGAGTGTAAAATGAACTTTGATATTGGCCCGATGCCATCGACAGCGTTGCCGGTCGCGCTTCTGGCTGGTCCGCAGCCGTCCGAAGAGTTTGCAGCGCTGCTGGAACTTGGCGGGGCACCTGCCAGGGCAAGCGTACTGATCGAAAACGCCAGCACTACGCCTGTTGCGGAGCCTGTTGAAACCTCGATACGCCCAAGAATCATTTCCACCATTGCGCCTGTTACCGATCCAGCAATTCTGCAGGCAGATGCGTTGGTTTCGGCGCTCATGCCAGAGGCTGAGTCTCCAATAGCACCCACAGATCCAATCACGCCCCCCCATATTCCTGTCGCACTGCCACCGATGCCGCGTCAGCTCGCGCGGTGCCTAGCGCCCCTGCCTCCCGAGGCGGCCGAAGATGCTCTCAAAGAACAGGACGAGACCGATGAGCGCGGCGATACGACAAACGAAGACGAGCCTGTCGCCAACATTGTCTCCGCAATTCAGGCAGCGCCGACGCCGATCGTCGGGCAAGCATCATCGACACTTGAGCCCATTCCGGCATCAAACGCCGCTCTCACCGATACGACGCAGGAGGCAATTGGCAATCCGGCACGCACGACCGTTTCTCGCGGCGCCCTGACCACACCGCCCCCGACCTTGACCGAAGTTGCAGCTTCGCCTTTGGAGCACGAGGCGGAGAAATTTGTCGCTGAAACCGCGGATGCACCCACACCACAGCAATCTGTGGACACACAGCCCGAACCCATTGCGAACACCAAGCCTGCCGCGCTCGCGCTAGAGCCGGTTGATCTTCAAGCCGAAGAGGCACAGCCCGAATCCGAGTTGAAGATCAATCCTGCGCCGACACAACCAGATCCAGTCGATGTTGAAGCCGTTCAGGCTGAAACCGGGGCGTCTGACTTGGTCGTTGCCGAGGGCCGACCCATTCGCACAACTGCTCCCAAATTGGCGCCAGCCCGCGCGACCAAAGTAGCGGATATCGCGGTGGCCATTGCAGACATCCCTGCACCCTTTGTCGCAACACCTGTCGTCAACAAGGCGTTTGACCTGGCGGTGACGCCTGCCTCAGCGGCCCAGATCACGAGCATGCCCACATCCGCAGTCGATACCGTTATCGACCGCCAGCTCGATCTTGTTCGCAATGAGCAATGGCTGGGTGAACTGGCCCGTGACATTGCCAAAGCAGCGGACAGCAATGACCGCCTCTCATTTCGCCTGATGCCTCACCAATTGGGGCGGCTCGATATAGACGTTTCTCGGTCGCACAGCGGCGTTTCATTGATGATCCGCACAGAAAGCGACAGCGCACAATCCATTCTGACAGCCGCCCAACCGCGCCTTGCCGAAGAGCTTCGCGCGCAGGGCGTGAAGCTTGCCGAAACCCAGATGTTTTCAGGCGACGCTTCGCATTCGCATCACAGGGACAACGCTTCACGTCCCGTGTCCCTGATCGAAACTTTCACCGCCCAACCAGAGACCACCGACGCACCCGATCAGGTGCAGCGTGACGGTCGTTACGCATAGCCACGGAGACTTGAGATGAGTGCGAAAAAAGACGCAGCAGCAAATGCCGCTGACGGAAAAAAGCCGGGAAAGGCTAAGAAGTTCATCATATTGGGCCTCGGCGCCCTGCTTTTGCTCGGTGCAGGCGCCGGCGTCGGCGTCTATGCGGGTGTCGGCCAAAGCGTGGCGAAGGAAAAGGAAGATCCCAACCGTCCCAAACTTGTCCTGCGCAACGAAGAGCCTGAAGAAGCCTCTGCCGAAGGCGAGGAAGGCAAGGAGCCCGCTCCCAAGATCGGCACAGTGTCAGTGAAAAACGATCGCGCGCCGGTCGATGCCAAACGCTACGAAGTCACCTATTTCCCGGTGGAGCAGCAATTCACTGCCAATCTGGCGGATGGAAGCGGTTTTGCGCAGGTCGGGCTCAGCCTCGCGACCTATTATGATGGTCGCGTGATCAGCAACATCAAGCGCCAGATTGTCCCGATCCGTTCGGCCGTTCTGATGATCCTCTCGGTTCAGGAGGCCTCAGTCCTCTCGACCCCCGAAGGCCGCCAGTTGCTTCAGCGCCAGCTGACCCGGGCGATCAACCAGGTCTTGCGCGAAAAGGAAGGCTTTGGTGGGATCGACAACGTCTATTTCACGAACCTGGTGATCCAATGACCATTGATACGTCCACGACGGCGCTCAAACCCGCTTCGCTTTTTCGCATCAGCGATGAGACTTCGGCGTTTCCCGGCCTCGACCGGGTCGGTACGCAATTTGCAGTCGGGTTGGCCGATGTCCTTGGAGCGCATGGTGCCGCTGGAACAAAGGTTCGTTGCGTTGAAACGTCAATCTCGACCTTCGAGGAATGGCGCGACCAGCCAAGCGAGTTGCGCGCAATTTGCCGGTACCGAATGGCCCCGCTGAAGGGCGGCATGCTACTGGCGATGCCACAAGCCTATGTCACCCAGTTGGTGGACCGCTATTATGGCGGTGACGGAATCATTCCGGCGATGCGCAGCGAATTGAGTGCCGCCGAAGACCGGTTTTTTGGCCGCCTCAGCGAAAAAATTGCACCAATGCTCGCCGCAGCTTGGGCGGAAATAGTCGCGATTGAGCCGGTTGCGGCCAAACATGATCATAGTGGCTCGGTTCCGACGCTGGTGCCAGGAACACGGCAAGTGGCCGTGCAACATTTCGTCGCGGAAAGCGCGGATGGAAAGCTGCTCACAATCGAGATTGTTTATCCGCTGTCGTTGCTGAGAACCTTGCCACAGCTGGTCGCAGCTCCGGAATCCGAGGAGGCCCCACAGATCGATCCGGTCTGGCAGAGCCGCCTGTCAGACGCCGTCATGCAGATTCGGCTGCCGGTTCGCACCGTTTTCGCTCGGCCGGAACTGCCGCTTGCGCAACTGCTGACGTTGCGCCCCGGCGACATTATTCCGGTCTGCCTGCCCAATCAGGTTCCCATAACGATCGCCGGCCGCGTTTTTGCGCGGGGCAGTGTCGGGGATTCAAACGGCCGCACTGCCATCAAGATCGAACGCATAGAAGAAGGAAGCACAGTTTATGAGTGACATGTCCGAAGCCCCCCGCCCGTCAGACGCAAATTTTGCACCTGTCCGGCCAGATCAGAATTTCGACCTTTTGTCAGGCGTCACGCTACGCGTTTCGGTCGAAGTTGGATCGGCCTCGATGCGGCTTGCCGACCTGCTCAACCTCGGTGAAGGCAGTGTTATCGAACTCGACAGACAAGCCAACGACCTGCTCGACATTTTCGCCAATGGCACGCTGATTGCCAAGGGTGAAATCGTTAACCTGGATGGCCGTTACGGCGTCCGGATATCGGAAGTCGTCAGCACGGATCGCCGCCTCGCTGGCCTGGAGCGGAGAGCATAATGTTCGAATATATCCTCCGCCTGTTCATCCTCGTGCCGATGGTTGGCGGGCTTGCCTGGGGCTCGCTCTGGCTCTGGCGCAAGGCGCAGATGGGGCTTCCCCTGCGCGCAAGCTCGGTTCGCGCAGCACAGATGGTCGACGTTCTGCCGCTTGGACCGGGCAGCAAGCTCGCCGTTGTCGCCTTTGGCGGCCGCGAACTGCTGATCGCGGTTTCACGCACCCAGATCACCCTGATTGCCGAAGACGCGCGGGAGAATGCGGGTGCGTAAGCTGATCATTGCCGTGGCCGCCGTCGGTATTGCCGTTGCATTGACGGCAAGCCCAGCTTTCGCACAATCGGGCGCGGGGCTCGACAAGGCCCTCTCCACGATTGCTGGCGATGGCAAACCGCTTTCGCTCTCCTTGCAGGTCCTGCTGCTGATGAGCCTGCTGACGGTGCTGCCGTCGC
>JANLQV010000405.1:0-6944 GCA_031368025.1 Sphingomonadales bacterium
GATCGTGACCGGCCTGATCGTGACCGGCCTGATCGGGATCGTCCTGACCGCGACCGCAATGACCGCTACGCCAACGATCGCGGTAATGGCCGTCACAATGGCAATCGTGGCAACAGCGATGAAGACTCGGCCGAACCCGCGACCATCGACATCAACGTGCTCCCGCCATCCTTTGGTAGCGACGGTATGGTTTCACCGATTCCCGACTTTGCTGTAGAAGCTGATGAAGCGCCGGTCGCCCCGCGTCGTCGCGGTCGTCCGCGCCGGACCGAACCCGAGAGCGACGCGCCTGTCGAGAGCTAAGGGAGTCTTGTCACAAAACTGAAACCTGATTGTCACCAAACTGGAATGTGGCCCGCCTAGTGCAGCGGTGATCCGGGCGAACGAGTCGTCCGGAGGGCCATCCAGTTCCCGAGGTAATCATGAAAACTTCCACCAAGGTGATTGCAGCCGCGCTCGTTGTCAGCGTTGCCGCCGTTCCCGCTTGGGCGCAGATGCGCCGCAACATCCGCATCGTCGGATCTTCGACCGTTTATCCCTTCACCAAGGCGGTCGCAGAGCGTTTTGCCCGCGCCAATCCGGGCGTTCCGTCTCCGATCGTCGAATCGACCGGCACGGGTGCCGGTGCCAAGTTGTTCTGCGGCGGAGTCGGCGCCGCCCATCCCGACATTCTCGATGCATCGCGACGCATCAAACTCTCGGAATTCAAGCTCTGCGCAGCGAATGGCGTGACCCAAATTACCGAAATCCAAGTCGGTCTGGACGGGCTTTCGTTCGCGACCGCCAAGGGCGGGCCGCTCCGCAATGTCAGCCCACGCGACATTTATATGGCGATTGCGAAGGCGCCTTATGGCAAGCCAAACACCGCGAAGACCTGGAAGGATGTGAACGGGTCGCTGCCCGCAACCCCGATCCGCGTCTATGGCCCGCCGACGACCAGCGGAACGCGGTCTTCGCTTGAAGACCTGATCATGGTTCCGGCTTGCGAAGCCAATCCGGCGATCCTGGCGATGAAAAAGACCAATGAAGCCAAATATAACGCAATCTGCAAGGGCATCCGCGAAGATGGCGGCTATGTGAATGCTGGCGAGAATGACAATCTGATCGTCCAGAAGCTGGAAGCCAATCCCGGCACCGTCGGCGTGTTCGGCTATTCCTATCTCGAAGAAAATGCAGGTCGCCTGACCGGAATTGCGATCAATGGCGTCGCCCCATCGGCAGCAAGCATCTCTTCATTCAAATATCCCGGCTCTCGCGCGCTCTACATTTATGTGAAGAACGCGCATCTCAAAGCCATTCCGGGCATTCGGCAGTTCGCGGCGGAATATGCGCGCGAATCGACGTTCGGACCCAGCGGCTACTTGCTGCAAGCCGGCCTGATTGCGAGCCCTGACGCCACCCGCAAACGCGCCGCCGCGTTCGCGACCACGATGACGCCGATGAACACGGCAGGTCTTAAGTAATTAGCAAAAAAATCAAGGGGCATAAAATGAAACGCTTTACCGTTTTGCGGGTCCTCCTGTGGGCCAGCGCAATGGCCTTCGCGCCGCAAGTCAATGCACAAACAGCTGATAAGGAAGTCGAGCCACCTACCGACGCGCCATCTCCCGACGCTGTCTCGACCACTGTTTCGGCCGAGGATGCTAATATCTCCGAGGCGGATGCACGTGCAGCGGCACTCGAAGCCCAGATCGATGGACTTCAGGCGCAGATAACCGAACTCAAGGCAGCGGTGACAAAGGCGACTCCAAGCTGGAAGGGCGCGCCGCAGTTTGCCGATGCTGACGACGGTTGGAGCTTCAAGGTGCGCGGCCGCCTGATGATCGACACCGCCTATACGTCGATCCCGAACAATTACGTCGCCAACCGCAACCTTGGCTTCAATACCCGCGTCCGGCGTTTCCGCATCGGCGTCGAAGGCGCCATCCCCGGCGGCTTTGGTTACAAAGCGGAAGTCGATTATGCCAACAGCACCGTCGGTTTCGGCGATGTCGTCCTGACTTACGCCCCGACGGGCAAGATTTTCGGTTTCACCTTCGGGAACCAGGAATCGCTCGACGGTATGGAGCAGATCACCAGTTCGCGTTGGTCGTCATTCATTGAACGCGCCCAGGCCAATGATGCGTTTGGCAATACCCGCCGTATCGGTCTTGCGCTCAATGTGCACAGCAAGGACAATCTCTTCCGCTTTGACACCGGCCTGTTCGCGGCGCATAGCATTGATGCCTCGATCGACAATGACGGCTGGATTGGTGCGGCTCGCGTCACTTACGCTCCCTATGTCGCCAACGGGTTCGTTCATATGGGGCTGAATTTCCAGCACCGCGAATTCCAGTCGAACGACAATGCCGTTGCCTCAACTTCGGTGGGTGGTCCCTCAACGAACCAGATTGCCCGATATCGTGCGCGGCCGTTCCTGCAAACGACCGATGTCCGCTATGTCGATACCGGTAACTTTGCTGCGAAGAGCGACAATATTTTCGGCGCCGAACTCTATGGTGTCTTTAAGTCGCTGCATTTTGGCGGCGAAGCGCAATATGTGAAGGTCAACGCTTACAAGGCTGGCGACATCAGGACAGGGCTTGATGCATTCAACGGCGGCTCCGTCGTCACGCCAACCGGCGATCCCAGCTTCTTCAGCGGGTTCTTTGAAGCAGGTTACTTCCTGACCGGTGAGACCCGCGGATACAAGAACGGTGCTTGGGATCGCACGAAAGTCCTTCATCCCTTGAACAAGGGTGGATCGGGCGCGTTCCAGCTGCTTGGACGGATTGACTATCTCGACCTCGACACGGCGAAGCTTAAAAACGGCCTGACCAACAACTTCGCCACAGGTGCCACGACGGCAGCCCCGGCAAGTGCGCTCGGTCGCGGTGGCAAACAGACTGGCTACCTCTTCGGCCTGACCTGGATCCCGGTCGATTATGTCCGCTTCCTGGCCAATTACATCCATACCGAAGTGGAGGGCGGGCCACTCGCCGCGACCATCAAACCGCTTTCAACCGACCCGGTCGACAAGCGCAAATACAGCACGGATGCTTTTGCGATCCGTGCGTCGATAGACTTTTAGGGTTCAACTTCGAGATTGCGCTCTGCCCGGTCCTTTCCCTGGGCCAGGGTGCACAAAATGAGCCACCCCTTCGCGTCAGGCGAAGGGGTGGCTCTTCATTTCAGGGACGCGCGCGCAGCAGCTGATCAAGGCTCGTATCGGCAAGGCCGATTTTCTCGAGCCGGGGATATCGCAGGCCACCATTCCAGGCGATGGGGATTTCGCGCACACGGTTTCCCGATTTCACGATCAGCCGGATCGGATCGCTGCCCCCCTTTGCAGCGGTGATCGCATCCGTGATGACATCATCCGAATAGACCCGGCCATTAACGGCGATAATTTCGGCCGCCGATGTGAGGCCAGCATTGAAGGCCGGGCTGTCCCAGATCACGGTGTTGATCTTCCCGCCCTTGCCAATGGTGAAGCCTATCGAAAAGCTGAGATCCTGTTCGGCGGCACGCTTTTCCTTATCCTTGAAAAAAGGCGTCGGGTCTTCTGTATAGATCAGGCGATACCCGCCCTGAGTGATGCCGCCCAAGGGTGCGCCGGAAGCTTTTTCCGCGGTGCGCCGGGCGAGAAAGCCTGCCCAATCATAGGGCGAGAGTTTATTGAGCGTGGCCGCAACCTCATCAAAGGTGAAACCTTTCGCCCTGAAATCACCCTCGGGCCCGCCGAAAAAGGCGCGCGCAAAATCGTCCATGCCTTTTGCGCCACCGGTCTGGGAGCGAAGCATCGCATCGGTTTCAAGCCAGATCAGCAGTCCCTCATTGTAATAATCTTCGCTACGCTGGTAGCTGACCCATCCTTTCGGGCGGCGCGCCGCGATGATCGTGTCGTAGGTCGTGTCTGTCAGGTCGCGCCATTCGCGCGCGCGACGAATATCGAGGCTGGCGGCAATCGCGGCCAGTGCATCAAGCGTCTCGACCTTGGTGAAAAGCCCTGATCGTGCGCCCAGAACATAGCCCCAGAACTGGTCCTGCCCTTCATAGACCCAGAGCAAATCGTTCACCAGCGGCGTTGCAAAATCCGCCACCATTTGCCCAGCCGGCCGGCGGTATTTTCCGACCCAGCTATGGCTGAATTCGTGCGCAAGCAGGTTGCGGCGACCCGGGCCAGTCGCCCATTCAGTGAAATACTCCGGATTCGCCACATTTTCCGAGGAGCGGTGATGTTCGAGCCCGATGCTACCGATGCGGTCGGTCAACCCGAGAAGCAGGTCATAATGGTCGAACGGCCGGCTGCCGAACAGCTTGACCGCCTGATCCACCAACCGCTTGTGCGTTTCAATCTGGGCCGGGGTTGCTGCCAGATATTTAGCCTCATCGGCAACAATGTTGAGTGTGACGTTCTGCCCGAGCGGCTCGGCACGAAAATATTTTCCGGCGAAAACCGGCGAATCGACCAATGTTTCATAATCGACCGTGGCATAAGTCATGCGCGCACCGGCCAGTGACCCGGGTTGCGCGCGGAGAGCGGTCGCGGCGCGCCAGCCTGTCGGCAGGGTGACACTGGCTGATACATGGATTTGCCGCGTCGCCCAACCCGCTGGATAGAGCGAGACGGATTGCCATTGGAGATTGATGATCTCCGGCGAGACAACAACCCGGCCCTGATCGTCTTCGGTCGCGGACAGGAATTTGAAGGCGATATCCACTTGCCGCGCACCATCCGGCACGTCGATATGGAACGCGTAGACATCAACCGGGTCGCGCTTCCAGACCAGTGCCTTGCCACCAGCCCGGATCACCAGTCCCGCCAGCTTTTCGATCTGGCCGCGCGCGGCGTGGTTGCCCGGCAGCCATTTGGGAAAATTGAGCGTCATCGGCCCGGCGACTGCGACGGGGATGGATTGGGTAACGCGGAATATCCCTTGCTCGGTGTCCGTCGCATCAACGTTGAGCGTCATCGTGCCGGGATAGGGCGTATCACGCGGGATTGCAGCGGTTTGGGCGAGAGCAGGAAAAGTGGTCGCCAGCACGAGGCCGGAAATGAATGTCCGCATTGCGATCCCCGAAGGTTTTCCCCTTGTTAAGGGGTTCGCCAGGGATTTGTAAATCAGCCGCTCGACCAAAGGCTGAATTCGCCCGCACGAACGACAAGGCCAGTCGTCCCAACCGGCTCCGCCTTGCCGGAGGTCAGGAAGGCAATCATCGCTTCGTCTTGGGCGGGAACGCGGGCAATCGCGCGGCGACCGTCAGGCATCTTTGCCAGCACCACACCGAATTTGGGCTGCGCCTCACGGTCGTAGATGACGGTATAGGTCTCAATCTCGGCGGGGCCTTCATAGCCGTCAACCAGTTCGGGGATCGGCCCGCGCCGCGCATCGGCTTCGGCCTGGCAGTCATAATCCTGGGGGAAGGTTCCGGCCGGCTGGGGCCGTGTCGTCAGCACGATCGCGTGGTTGTGCGTTGCAAAGCCGCCATTGGCGAACAACAGGCCGTCGCCGGGTTCAACGCGGAGCTTCTCAACCATTGAGGCCGCCGCATGCGCCATATAATTGCCGATCGGCCCGCCGCCAAACGTCAGTCCGCCGAACACGGTTGCGATGCGGTCGGCCGGAAGGCCCAGCACCCGCCGCGCCATCTTGGGAACGCAGGGAAAGCAGGAATAGAGTTCGAGATGATCAAGCTTTTGCGGATCGATCCCGTTGCGCGCGACGACTTGCTCGAGCGTTACCGCCATACTGGGCGATTCATCCCAGCGCGCGCGATCGAGCACCGCATCCGATTCATGCGCCGCAGCCCCCTTGCCAATATAGATGATCCGGCATTCGGGGACCCCCGCAGCACGCGCAACGGCGAGGCTCGTCACGAGTAGCGCGGCACCCTGATTGACCGACGAATTGGCCACGGTCAGCTTGGTATAGGGAAAGGCAATCGGCCGATTGGATGCAGACGGCGTGATGATCTCATCCGCCGACATCGGCTTGCGCAGCCACGCCGCCGGATTGTCCGCCGCGACTTGCGCGAACAGCGACCAGATGACTCCGGTTTCCGCCTGACCCTCTTTCAGCGTCTGGCCCCACGCCTTGCGGCCTGCATTTTCATAAAAGGGATAGATTTCGGTCGGCGTCCGCACGCCATATTTGACATGGACCGGGATGGTATCGGGCATGCGGAGGTTGCGCCCGATCCCGCCGCCATCGGGTCGCTTCGCCGCCGTGCGCAGGGCTTCTCCACCCGCGATCACCGCCACCTGCGCGCGGCCTTCGCCAATCGCATTGGCGGCGTCGTTCAGATACTTGATTGGCGTATCGCCATTGGGGCCCTTGCTCTGTTCGACGTGCGCAGGGGTGATGCCAAGCGCCTCGCACAGCCCTTCGACCATCGTCTTGTCGATCGCGGGGAATGAAATCTGGCGGGTAACCCCCAACCAGTCGATCCGCTCGATGAAAGCGCCGCCCGCGTCCTTATCGGCCGCACGGATCGCGGCTTCCATCAACTGGCGAGAATCGAGCGCCTCTGCATCGTCAGCAGGCCGGTCGTTGATCTGGCCGGTGCCGATGATCACGGGAATGCGGGTGTCGTCCTGAAGATCTGTCATGTGCGGGGCCATGCAATAGATGCTTTAACAGAGCAACCGGGTGAACGCGTTTTCACCATTTGGCGCGCCTTAACTTCCCAAACTTCCCGTGAGTTGCAACTTTTGCGTGAAGCTAACAACGAGCGCGAACTCTTGCCGGACGAGGGGGTTGGGAGACGGGATGGCGTGTCGAATGCATCGGGATTGTTTAGAACATTTAGGGAACTTTTGCAAGGAGTTTCCCGGTCGTCCGACCCTGTGCGAAGGCGGGGTAGGAAGCTGCCGTCGCCCATTATCGTCATCCCGGCGCGGGGCCGGGCCCCGAGCCACGGGCGGGTGGGGGAATAGTGGCGCAAAAAGAGGCGTTGTTGGG